>CAZFSH010000351.1:0-2502 GCA_964521935.1 uncultured Propionivibrio sp. | reverse complement strand
AAGCCCTCGGTGGATACCGGCATGGGTCTGGAGCGCATCGCGGCGGTGTTGCAACACGTTCACGCCAATTACGAAATCGATCTGTTCCAAACCCTGATTGCGGCGGCGGCTCGTGAAACGGCGACCACAGACCTCGCCAGCCCCAGCCTCAAGGTGCTAGCGGACCACATCCGCGCCTGCTCATTCCTGCTGGCCGACGGGGTTATTCCGGGCAACGAAGGCCGTGGCTTTGTACTGCGTCGCATCATCCGCCGCGCCATCCGTCACGGTTACAAACTCGGCGCCCGCGCCGCTTTTTTCCACCGCATGGTGCCGGACCTGGTCAAGGAAATGGGCAGCGCCTACCCCGAACTGGAGGCCGGGCAAGCGCGTATTACCGAGATCATCAAACAAGAGGAAGACCGTTTCTTCACCACCATCGAGCACGGCATGGCGATGCTGGAGGCGGAACTGGCACAGATGGCCGATAACGACATCACGGTATTCAACGGCGAAACGGCCTTCAAGCTGCACGACACCTACGGCTTCCCGCTCGATCTGACGGCCGATATCTGCCGTGAGCGTCAGGTCAGCGTAGACAGCGCAGCCTTCGACGCCGCAATGCGCCGCCAGAAAGAGCAGGCGCGTGCCGCCGGCAAATTCAAAATGGCTGCCAACCTGGAGTACGAGGGCAAGCCCACCCGCTTCCACGGTTATGACTCACTGGAAACCAAAGCGACGGTGCTAGCCTTGTACAAAGACGGTGCCCCGGTCAGCGAACTGCATGAAGGCGACATGGGCGTCGTGGTACTGGATGACACGCCGTTTTACGCCGAGTCCGGTGGCCAGGTGGGCGACCGCGGTGAGCTACGCTCGACCGGCGGTATCTTCACGGTGGAAGACACGCAAAAAATTCA
Source organism: uncultured Propionivibrio sp. (assembly GCA_964521935.1). Taxonomy (GTDB): domain Bacteria; phylum Pseudomonadota; class Gammaproteobacteria; order Burkholderiales; family Rhodocyclaceae; genus JADJEF01. The sequence goes on along the minus strand of CAZFSH010000351.1, from coordinate 1,606 downwards.
AGCCAGCGTTTTTGGCCATCATGGTGTGCTCACGACCGGCTCACTCAAAGTCAGCGCCGGCGTCACGGCCCGCGTCGATACGCAGGCCCGTGCCCGCACGATGCGTCACCACTCTGCCACGCACCTGATGCACAAGGCGCTGCGCGACGTGCTCGGCAGCCATGTGCAGCAAAAAGGCTCGCAGGTCGATCCAGACAAGACGCGCTTTGACTTCGCCCACACGCAACCGGTAAGTGCAGAAGAAATCATCCGTATCGAGCGTATCGTCAATGATGAAATTCTCGCCAACGCGGCCACCGACGCCAGCGTGATGAATCTGGACGCTGCCCAGAAAACCGGCGCCATGATGCTCTTTGGCGAAAAGTACGGCGACGAAGTGCGTGTGCTGACCATCGGCTCTTCAAAAGAGCTGTGCGGCGGCACTCACGTCAGCCGTACCGGCGATATCGGCCTGTTCCGCATCACTATGGAGTCCGGCGTGGCGGCGGGCGTGCGTCGTATTGAAGCCGTCTGTGGCGATGTCGCGGTTGCACAAGCCCAGCAGGAGCGTGCCCAGCTTGAGGCAGTCGCGGCGCAGATTAAGGCGCAGCCTGCCGAAGTCGCCGCACGGGTCGGGCAGGTCATGGACAACGTCAAGGCGCTGGAAAAAGAACTCGCCCGGCTCAAGGCGAAACTTGCCGCCGCGCAGGGCGATGATCTGGCAACCCAGGCCGTTGAGATCAAAGGCATCAAGGTGTTGGCGGCAACGCTGGAAGGCGTGGACGCCAACGGCCTGCGTGAAACCATGGACAAGCTCAAGGACAAGCTCAAGAGCGCCGCCATTGTGCTGGGCAGCGTCTCCGATGGCAAAGTGGCGCTTGCTGCAGGCGTCACCGCCGACTTAACCGGCAAGATCAAAGCCGGCGAATTGGTCAACGCCGTGGCACTGCAAGTGGGTGGTAAAGGTGGCGGTCGTCCCGATATGGCCATGGCGGGCGGCACAGAACCGGCTAAACTCGGCCAGGCCTTGGCAAGTGTCGCCGACTGGGTCGCGGCAAAGCTCTGACCCCATGCGGCACTCGCTCCCTCTCCATCACGTTTAACACGCTTAAGGAAAAATTATGACTGTCTGCCCTATCGCCGTTGTTGCTGGCTGCAAAAAGTGCCCGGTATTCTCGATTTGCCCGGCCAAGGGCATTTTGGGTGACCAAGGTGCGCAGGACAAAAAGGCTGATGACCAGCCGGCGGCCAAGAAGCCTGGCGCCAAGAAGTAAATTCGCACAGCGAACCAAAAGTCAGTCGCTGTGGAACGGCGCAGGAAGCCAAGCTTCCTGCGCCGTTTTTCATCCTCGGTTGCTTAATTATCCGGGTTTTCCCGCCCGATATTGCTCGCCCAGGCCAGCGCCTGCACCTGACACGCATTGAGTGTCGGTGCATCAATCCCCGGTAACTGATGACACAGCAACTGGCAGGCAATGGCGTCGGCGCTTTCTACCGACTCACATAAGCGCAGCAACTTGCCCAGGCTGCCCTCGCCTTTTTCCATGGCAAGAACACTCTCATTGGCCAGATGGATGCCTTTGAGAATCTCTTCCAGCGGTGCGCCCATCAAGGTGGGCATCAGCGA
>CAZFSH010000350.1:0-2522 GCA_964521935.1 uncultured Propionivibrio sp. | reverse complement strand
CCTGCACCACTGACGCGATGGAGGATCGAGACGAAGCCGGGTAGCGGCAAGCGAATCTCGTTGAGCGCCAGATATTTCGGACGCGCTTTGGTCATTTCAGCCATATGCAAACATCTCCCTAGTCATGCAGTGATTATGAACACACCAACTATAAAACAGCCGCAACAGCAGCACGCTTTTTTCGATCAAGTTTCCCTGACCACCCCTTCAATTTCTTGAAGCGGTAATTTTTACCTCACAACTCTTAGCCCAACTCATTCAAATAACAATGTTCGGCTGTCGAGTACAAACCCCGCCGCCACTCGACTGGCTTATCGCCATAAGAAAAACTGATACGTTCTACCGACAACAGCGGACTACCTTCACTGACGCCTAACAATTCAGCACTGGTACGATCCGCCGGTACCGCGCGCAGCCGCTCTTCGGCACGAATCATGCGCACGCCAAATCGCGTCTCGAACAAGCTGTAAAGAGAGCCCTGATAATCGCGCAATGTCTCCAGCGTCAAGGCACCAAAAATTTCACCCGGCAAATAAATTTCATCCACAACAACCGGCTTCGCAGAAAACTGGAGCAAGCGACGAACGATCGTGATTGGATCACCGAGCTTGATACCTAGCATGCGGGCCGCTTCAGTTCCAGCTTTTGCACGCCAGCATTCCAAAGGAATACTTTTTGATTGCTCACGTCCGCCAACCAAGGGCACGAGACGTAGAAAGCGGAAAAAAGCCCGCGGGTCGTCGTGCGTCGCAACAAACGTGCCCTTGCCTTGACGGCGGATTAAAAGATTTTCGGTAGCCATTTCGTCAATGGCTTTGCGTACGGTTCCTTGACTTACGCCAAAGCGGACAGCTAAATCGGTCTCACTAGGTATAGCTTCACCTGGACGCCATTCACCCGTCTCAAGACCTTGTAAAATCAAGGTCTTGATCTGCCGATAGAGCGGGCTGAAGGTTGGCGCCAGTGATCCGGTACTCGATGACATGCGCTGAATTGAAGCATATTTTGAGTAAGTCGTCTACGTCTTGTCATTTGTCTTATATAAGACATAATTTACCCATTGACACAAATCAGTCAGGCGCCTAAGATTTTTCAGTTGCGACTGAAGGCCCAATCTTCAGCACCAGCGAGTCAAAATTGAAACACCCGTTGGACTATCCGTTGGGCCGAAATTTTCTGCTTCATACCCACCTCAAGGAGTAATCGTTCATGAAAGCCCCCGTACGTGTTGCAGTCACCGGCGCTGCCGGCCAAATCGGTTACGCACTGGTCTTCCGCATTGCCAGCGGTGCCATGCTCGGCCCAGATCAACCTGTCATTCTGCAGATGCTGGAACTGCCGATGGAAAAGGCTCAAGCCGCGCTTAAGGGCGTGATGATGGAGCTTGACGACTGCGCATTTCCGACGCTTGCCGGCATGGTTGGCACCGATGATCCGCGCGTTGCCTTCAAAGACGCTGACTATGCGCTGCTCGTCGGCGCTCGCCCCCGTGGCCCGGGCATGGAACGCAAAGATTTGTTGATGGAAAACGCCAAGATTTTCATTGAGCAAGGTAAGGCACTGAACGATGTTGCTTCACGCGATGTCAAAGTACTGGTTGTTGGCAATCCTGCCAATACCAACGCCTATATCGCCATGAAGTCGGCCCCGAGCCTCAAGCCAGGTAACTTCACCGCCATGCTGCGCCTAGACCACAATCGCGCCGTGTCGCAGCTGGCCACCCGTACGGGCAAGTCGGTTAACGACATCGACAGCATGATCATCTGGGGCAATCACTCCCCCACGATGTACCCGGATCTGCGCTTCTGCAAAGTGGCTGGTAAGCCCGCCCTTGAAGCGATCAACGACGAAGCCTGGTACAAAAACGAGTACATCCCCAAAGTTGGCAAGCGCGGTGCCGCAATTATCGAGGCACGCGGTGCATCATCTGCCGCATCGGCGGCCAATGCGGCCATTGATCACATGCGCGATTGGGCCAATGGCACCAACGGTAAGTGGGTCACTATGGGTATTCCCTCGGATGGTTCCTACGGCATTCCCGAAGGTGTCATGTACGGCGTGCCCGTCACGTGCGCCAACGGTCAGTACCAGCGTGTTACCGGTCTGGAAATTGATGCCTACTCACGCACCATGATGGACAAAACTCTGGCTGAGCTTGAAGAAGAGCGCGCTGGCGTTAGCAGCATGCTGGGCTGATCGATCAACGATTGATCAACCCTAGTACGTAACAAGGTTCGCACCATGGCACAACGGCTGCATCCAGCGGCTGTCCTGTACCCAGGCGGCAAGGGTTTACCCACCCTTGCCGCTTGCGAACACTATGCGGGATCGGAAAAACTGATCCGCAAGGCCTTAGCGTTGCAAGTGCAGTTAGCGCAGGATTCCCGACCGATTTTTGACGTCACGGCTGATTGCGAAGATGGCGCACCTGCCGGAGCCGAACGTGAGCACGCCGAACTGGTGGCCAGGCTGCTTCTTGATCGTGATAACCATTACGGCCGACTGGGCGTGCGCATTCACGA
>CAZFSH010000349.1:0-2574 GCA_964521935.1 uncultured Propionivibrio sp. | reverse complement strand
ATCAACGCCCAGCTCAGCAAGGTGCTGGATGCTTATGATGAATTGACGGCCTTGTTTGGCGAAAACAATCGGCGCATCACGGCTGAGCTGGATGTGCTGCGGCAAACCGGCGGACACGTTTCAGGCCGTTTGCATCAACTCAGCGCCGACATGGCGCAGCAACATGGTGCGCTAAACGGCGCGCTACAGGATGTGGCGGCGCGCATGGAAACACGTCTGGACACGCGCCTGAGTGACTTGCATCACAGCGTTGGGCAGGATGTGGCCAAGCTGGGCATGGGCTTGAGCCGTGTGCGCAGCGAGCTGGCCATTCAGGAAAGCCTGCTCAACGAGCAGCAGGCGCGGCTGGATCAGTTTGACGCCGCCTACACCCTGCTGGATACCGCGACACGCGGCAATCGTCAGCGTATCGAGACAGTGCGCGAGGCGGCGGCACAACAGCACACCATTGTCAGCGCGCAGATCGAGGGTCTGAAGGCCTTACAGCGCCAACACTACGGCGAGCTGGAGTCGGTGCAGGCCCTGACGGTTGTGCTGCAACAGGAAACCGAGCGCCTTGATCTCGCTATCCAGGACGTCGCGCTCGATCTGTCCGCCCATGTCATGACCACACGCTACACCTTCAATTTGACGCACATTGCCATGGCTGGCTTGTTGTTGCTGGTGCTGGTCGGCTTCGCCATGGTCAAGTGGTCGCCCAGCTTTATTCCCGCGAGCAGCGCGCAGGCGATGGCGCAGACGCAAGAGCAGGTGCTCGCACTGTCTAACCAAATGTCTGACAAATTGACCGTCGTCGATTCCCTGCGCGCCAGCACCGCGGCCCAGCAGGGAGAGGTCGAGCAAGTGGCCAGCAAACTGGCGCATGTGGAAGAAAGTTTGCGCGCCTTGCAGGCCTCCGTGGCGACATTGCGTGGCCCCGGAGTCAATGCCGCCAGCGTGGCAACGGTGCATGACGGCAAGTGGTTGTTGCAACAGTCGCCCACGGCCTATACCGTGCAGCTACTGGGCGTGCCGGCGCAAGCCAGCATGGCGCAGTTTCTCGCTACCCAGAGTGCCAAGTTGAGTGGCCAGCCGCTGTCCTATAGCGTCACTGAGCGTGACGGGCAGGAGCGCTACAACCTGTTTTATGGCGTATTCCCCAGCGTGGCGGAAGCGCGCCGCACCATCGCGGTTTTGCCCAGTGATGTGCGGGCCAATCAGCCTTGGGTAAGGCAGCTGGGTGAGGTGCAAGCGGCGTTTCGCTAAGCGCTACTTGGGTAGCGCCCACTTGGGCGCCGTCCTACAGCGACTGACTTTTCGGCTGACTTCTACGCGTCAAGTCAGCTGTCGTCGGATGCACCGGATTCTGTGCCCAGTTCCGGATCGACCTCAGCATCCTGCTCGGCACTGGCTTGCTGCCCTTCCACCAGTTCGCGCAATTGCCGGAACAGTTCGCGGTAGGCGCGCGGCGGTTTGCTCTGCTCCGCTTCTTTGAGCGCATTCCGACGTAATTGGCGCAACTGCTGAATGTCGGCCTGCGGATAGTCGCGGGCCAGCGTGGCGAAAACGCTGTCGTTGGCCATGATCTGGTCGCGCAGTTTTTCCAGCTTTTGCTGGTGTGCCTTGGCCGAGGCCGAGACGCCGGCAATCTTGTCCAGCGCTTCCTGAATCGGCGCGGTATCGACACTGCGCATGAGCTTGCCGATCAGCTGAGCCTGCCGGCGCTTGGCGCCATTGGCGGTGATCTTCTGGGCGTCGCGCAGAGCGGTACGCAGATTGTCGGGGATGTCGATCTTTTTCAGCTGCTCGACCGAGAGTTCGACGAGCTTGGTGCCCAGCTTTTGCAGGGCTTCGGCCTCGCGCTTGAGCTGTGACTTGCTCGGGCCACCATAAAACGTGTCCGGGTCGAATTCCTCGTCATCGTTGTCATGGACGGCGCCATGCTGAACCTCCAAGGATTCCTTGCTGTCATCAAACTCGTCGTCGACGGGGGCTGCGGGTAACATGCGTGCTTTCTTCATGGACGGATTCTCGCATGGCCAAAGCTTCCAGAAATTCGGGTTTTAGCAATTCCTCGGCGCAGCTCAAGCAACTGGCGCAGGATGTACTCGATTACGCGCGCCGGCAGGGCGCTTCGGCCTGCGAGGTCGATGTTTCCGAAGGCTTTGGCCATTCGGTCACCGTGCGCCGGCAGGAAGTGGATACCCTGGAATACAACCGCGACAAAGGTTTGGGGGTCACGGTTTATCTTGGCCAGCGGCGCGGCCATGCCAGCAGTTCCGACTTCGGCGCCGATGCCGTGCGGGCGACGGTCGATGCCGCTCTGGCAATTGCCCGCTTCACCGCCGAAGACGATTGCGCTGGCCTGCCCGATGAAAAATTGCTCGCCAAAAAAGGCATGGCGCTGGATCTCTTCCACCCCTGGGATCTGGCCGTCGAAGACGCCATCGTGCTGGCGCAGCGCTGCGAGCAGGCGGCGTTTGATGTCAGCCCCTTGATTCGCAATTCCGAAGGCGCCAGTGTGTCGGCGCAGCAGGCGAATTTCATTTCTGCGAACAGCCTCGGTTTCATGGGCGGGTTTGCCACCTCGCGGCA
>CAZFSH010000348.1:0-2579 GCA_964521935.1 uncultured Propionivibrio sp. | reverse complement strand
CACCATCAAGCCTATGCCACAAACCTGAATAACCTGATCAAGGGCACCGAATACGAGAACCTCGATCTCGAAGCCATCGTAAAAAAAGCCCCTGCAGGCGGCGTCTTCAATAATTCAGCGCAAGTATGGAATCACAGCTTTTTCTGGAACAGCATGAAGCCCAACGGTGGCGGCGCACCGACCGGCGCGTTGGCCGAGGCAATCAATAAAAAGTGGGGTAATTTTGACGAATTCAAAAAAGCCTTCCAAACATCTGCTGTAGGCAACTTTGGTTCCGGTTGGACCTGGCTGGTGAAAAAGCCCGATGGCAGCGTCGATATCGTCAACACATCAGGTGCCGGTACGCCTTTAAACAGTGAAAACACCGCGCTGCTAACGGTCGACGTGTGGGAGCACGCCTACTATATTGACTACCGTAACGCCCGCCCCAAGTTTGTCGAAACCTTCCTGAATAGCTTGGCTAACTGGGATTTCGCGCAGAAGAACTTTGGCTAAGCACTGCCCCCCTATTTGACGACGCTCAAGGCGCCCGGCAGGTATGCTTGGCGCCTTTTTTATTTTCATTGAACTCTTGATAAGTCAATACCTTGCCTCATATTGTTTTGAAATTACGCGATGTTGGCGCATCTGTTCTTGCAATGGCAGCACACTGATATCGCTCACTATTCGACATAGAATCAATTCATGGTGATACGCAAATTTCCCAGCCACGACGATGGCGCTCTTCTGCTTCCGGACAAGAGCAAAGTCGCGCCGCCGTCAATGTACAAAGTTTTGTTGTTAAACGATGATTTCACCCCCATGGATTTTGTAATCGTGGTACTGGAAAAGTTTTTCAACCTTAACCGGGAAAAAGCGACCTTGGTCATGCTGAAGGTACATCGTGAAGGGAAAGGAATCTGCGGGGTTTATCCCAAGGATGTTGCAGCAACAAAAGTTGAGCAGGTAGGCGCATTTGCACGACAGCACCAGCACCCGCTGGCATGCGTGATGGAGGAGAACCGATGATTGCCCAAGAACTTGAAGTCAGCCTGCATATGGCGTTTGTCGAGGCACGCCAGAAGCGCCATGAATTCATTACCGTTGAGCACTTGTTGCTGGCATTGCTAGATAACCCCAGTGCAGCCGAGGTACTACGTGCTTGCGCTGCCGATGTGGATGCCTTGCGCAATGAGCTCGGGACATTCATCCATGAACACACCCCCACGATCGGTGGCCAGGATGAAATTGATACGCAGCCAACACTTGGCTTTCAACGCGTAATTCAGCGCGCTATTTTGCACGTGCAATCTTCCGGAAAAAAAGAAGTCACGGGTGCCAACGTGCTCGTTGCAATCTATGGCGAGAAAGACTCGCATGCTGTGTTTTTCCTGCAAAGGCAAAACATTTCGCGCCTGGATGTCGTGAACTTTATCTCGCATGGCATTACCAAGGCGCCAGCACCGGCTGGCAAAGAAGAGAATGCCGAGACGGAACAGGACACCGAAGAAAAAGGCGGCGCGCTGGATAGCTTCACGCAAAATCTCAACCAGCAAGCACTGACCGGCAAAATTGACCCACTTATTGGGCGCGACAAGGAAGTAGAGAGGGTAATACAAACACTCTGCCGCCGCCGAAAAAACAATCCATTGCTGGTGGGCGAGGCTGGTGTCGGTAAAACAGCGATCGCTGAAGGGCTGGCACGACGTATTGTTGAAGGCCGCGTACCGGATATTCTTTCTAAGGGCGTCGTGTACGCGCTCGATATGGGCGCACTGCTCGCCGGTACAAAATATCGGGGTGACTTTGAGCAACGGTTAAAGGGTGTTTTGAAGCAACTCGTCGACAATCCGAACGCCATTTTGTTCATTGACGAAATTCACACGTTGATTGGCGCAGGTGCGGCATCCGGTGGGACATTGGACGCCTCAAATCTACTTAAACCAGCCCTCTCGTCAGGCGCACTCAAATGCATAGGCGCGACAACTTACACCGAGTTCCGTGGCATATTTGAAAAAGATAACGCTCTCTCCCGTCGCTTCCAAAAAATCGACGTCAATGAGCCCTCGGTCGATGAAACCGTGGCAATTTTGCGTGGGTTGAAGTCGCGCTTTGAGGAGCACCACGGCGTCAAATATTCTGCTGCGGCCATTACCAATGCCGCAGAACTGTCGGCTAAATTCATTACGGATCGCCATCTCCCTGACAAGGCCATTGACGTCATCGACGAAGCCGGCGCTGCTCAACGCATCTTGCCTAAGTCGAAGCAAAAGAAAGTGATAGGCAAACAAGAAATCGAGGAAATCGTCGCAAAGATAGCGCGTATCCCGCCACAGCATGTGTCTGCCGATGACCGCTCATCACTGAAAAATCTTGATCGAGATCTGAAAAACCTGGTTTTTGGTCAAGACCCCGCTATTGATGCGCTCGCCAAAGCCATCAAAATGTCGCGCTCAGGTTTGGGTGCGCCACAAAAGCCAATCGGTAACTTCCTCTTCTCCGGCCCTACTGGTGTCGGCAAAACAGAAGTAGCTCGTCAGTTGGCATATTGCCTGGGCATCGAGCTCATCCGCTTCGACATGTCGGAATACATGGAGCGG
>CAZFSH010000347.1:0-2592 GCA_964521935.1 uncultured Propionivibrio sp. | reverse complement strand
CTGTTTGTCTTCCGCGTTTTTGAGCGCGTGGCGTACGCCTTGGTCATGGAGGCTGATCGCCCCATTCAGCGTGGCGATCGGGTACGCAATCCCTGAACTTATTTGACCTGTTATGAGCCAAGCCAGCGAGAACTGGCCTGACGACTTGCGTCCATGGCTGCGCCTGACGCTGATCAAGGGCATCGGCGGCGAAAGCCAGCGAGCCCTGCTCAAAGCCTTTGGCGAGCCAGCGGCTGTTTTTGCGGCCAGTGCGGCCACGTTGGACGCGGCGGTCGGCGCCGGCATTGCCAAGCGTTTGCATGAGGCCGATCCGTCTGAACTCGATGCCCAGATCGACGCGGCCTTGCGCTGGGCCGCCGAGCCGGGCAACCATATCCTGACCTTGGCGGATGCGGCCTACCCACAGGCGCTGCTCGATAGTGCCGATCCGCCGACGCTGCTGTATGTCAAAGGTCGCGTCGAGTTACTCAATCGGCCCATGCTCGCCATTGTTGGCAGCCGCAACGCGACGGCGCAAGGCGAGCGTGATGCACAGGCCTTTGCCACGCATCTGGCGCAGGCCGGGCTGACGGTGGTCAGCGGCCTGGCCTTGGGCATCGATGCGGCGGCGCATCGGGGCGCGCTGGATAGCATAGCCAGTACGGTTGCCGTCATTGGTACTGGCGCCGACCGGCTCTACCCGGCACGCAATGCCGAGCTGGCCCGGCAGATCGCTGAGCGCGGCGCCATCATTTCCGAGTTTGCCTTGGGTACGCCGGTCTTGCCGGCCAACTTCCCTCGGCGCAACCGCCTCATTGCCGGCTTGGCCACCGGCACGCTGGTGGTCGAAGCCGCGCCCAAAAGCGGCTCACTGATCACCGCGCGTTTGGCTGCCGAAGCCGGACGCGAGGTGTTTGCGATACCCGGTTCCATCCACGCGCCGCAGTCAAAAGGCTGCCACCAGCTGATCCGTCAGGGCGCCAAACTGGTCGAAACCGCGCAAGACATACTCGAAGAGTTGCGTTGGCAAACGCCGCCAAATTCGTCCTTTGCTGCCGCGGAAGCAAAAGTCAGTCGCTGTGATACGGAGTCAGAGACTGATTTACAGCAAGAGCAGGTACTTACTGCACTGGGTCACGCGCCCTGTTCGCTGGAGAGTTTGTTACAAAGAACCGGCTTGACGGCACCGGAGCTTCTTGCCATTCTCTTGACCATGGAGCTGGCCGGGCACGTTGCCCAAGTCCCCGGGGGCCTGTACCAGCGACTGCAATAATGAACTAGCCAGGTTTGCCACCTACTGACGAGGCCACCATGATCGACATACTTGTTTACCTGTTTGAGAACTACCAGCCCGACGCCTGCCCGGCGCCTACCGTGCTGGCCAGAAAACTCACGGCGGCAGGTTTCGAGGCCGACGACATCACGGCGGCGCTGGCCTGGCTGGAAGGCCTGTCGGGTGGTGAAAGCGTGGCGATGGATGCGCCGCAAGCCGGTGCCATCCGTGTTTTTGCCGCCGAAGAGCAGGAGCGGCTGTCGGTCGAAGCGCGCGGATTTCTGGCCTTTCTGGAAACGCACGAAGCCATTGATCCGGTGCTGCGCGAAACCATCATTGAGCGCGCCATGGCTCTGCCCGGCAGTCAGGTCAGCGTTGAGCGCCTGAAGGTCATCGTGCTTGCGGTGATCTGGCGCCGACAGCACGCCATCGACGCGCTGATCCTTGAAGAACTGCTGGCCGACGACGAGGATGATGATGACGATTCCTCGGCGGACGGCGATATTCAGCAAGTCCTGCTCAACTAAGTCCGTTTGCATTTTTTCAAGAGTGGCGAGTAAGCTGCGCCGCTCTTGATTCACTACGTCTATACGAATCGCGCCCATGAAGCAACTCATCATCGCCGAAAAACCCTCTGTCGCCAACGACATTGCCAAGGCACTTGGCGGCTTTACCAAAGAGGGTGATTACTTCGAGAGCGAGCACTATGTGCTCTCGTCAGCCATCGGCCACCTGCTCGAACTGGCGGTGCCCGAGGAATACGACATCAAGCGCGGCAAGTGGAGCTTTACCCACCTGCCCATGATCCCGCCGCACTTCGCGCTCAACCCGATTGAGAAGACCGAAGCGCGTCTGAAACTGCTGACGCGCCTGATCAAGCGCAAGGACGTGGTTGGTCTCGTGAATGCCTGTGACGCGGGCCGCGAGGGGGAATTGATCTTCCGTTACGTCGCCCAACATGCGTTACCCAAGGGTGGCAAGCCGGTATCACGTTTGTGGCTGCAGTCGATGACGGCGAATGCCATTCGCGATGGCTTCGCCCATCTGCGCACCGATCAGGAAATGGCGCCACTGGCTGATGCGGCCCGTTGCCGCTCCGAGGCCGACTGGCTGATCGGCATCAACGGCACGCGCGCGATGACCGCGTTCAACTCCAAGGAAGGCGGCTTCTACAAGACCCCCGTGGGCCGTGTGCAGACGCCGACGCTGGCGATTCTGGTCGAGCGCGAAAAGCGCATCAAGAACTTCGTCTCGCGTGACTACTGGGAAGTCGAAGCCGAGTTCACCTGCGTCGCCGGCACCTACAAAGGCCGCTGGATCGACGAAGCCTTCAAAAAGGC
>CAZFSH010000346.1:0-2598 GCA_964521935.1 uncultured Propionivibrio sp. | reverse complement strand
AACTCTTTGAGCTGGTCGCCGAAAAAGTCGCCAAGGAATGGAACACCACCGGCCAGTGCGCGCTGGTGGTCGGCGCCACCTTCCCCGAAGAAATCGCCCGCGTGCGCGCCATCGTTGGCGACATGCCGCTGCTGGTGCCCGGCATTGGCGCGCAAGGTGGCGATATCGAAGCCACCGTCAAAGCCGGCCAGACGGCCAACGGCACCGGCCTCATGATCAACTCCTCGCGCGCCATTCTCTATGCGGGCAAGGGTGAAGATTTCGCCGTCCAGGCGCGGGCGGTAGCTCAAGAAACGCGCGACGCAATCAATCGCTACCGAATTCAGGCGTAATAAGAGCGCTCTAAGGAAATACAGCGCACGCGATCCGGTGCAAAATCCACGCGTATCGTTACGGGGCACTGAACCATGGATATCGCCGCACTGCTGAACCCTCGCGTCAATGATCGCGAATCGCTGGAAGAATTCATGGAAGCGCTGGGCGACCAGCTGCCCGGCATTGAGCGCTGCATTGCCGACCTGCGCAAGCAGCCGAACGACAATGAGTTGATCGCCACCCTGTTCCGCGGCCTGCACACCATCAAGGGCGATGCCGCGATGTGCAAGGTGGATGTGGGGGTCATGATCACCCACCCGATTGAGTCAGTACTGGCGCGGCTACGCAGCAGCGAGATCATCTATTCCGAGTTGCTCGCCGAGCTGGTGCTGCTGGCGCTGGACCGACTGGAACTCGTGATGGAGGCGATGCACGACGGCCGGCGCATGGATGCCCTCAAGCTGCCTGAACTCGTCGGCGGCATGGAGTTACTCGCGCAAGTGCCGCCGGATCAGGTTGACGCGCAGGCAGCCAAGGTGATCGAGTCAGTCACCGGCTTCCGCCCAACGGCGGCGGCGCGCCTGAACAGCAGCGCAGTGCTGGCTGCGCCCGCACGCGATGTTGATGGTGACCTTAAATTCTTCCGTCAGCTCGCGGCGCAGCTGGAAGTGCGCTCGCACCTCTTCAAAGGCAAGACCGACCGCCTCGTGCGTTTGGCGCTTGATACCAACGTGGTTGCCGGCAGCCCGATCGACCGCGACCAGCTCGAAGCGGCGGTATGTATGCACGATTTCGGCATGATGTGTCTGCCCGAGGCCGTATGGTTGAAAGTAGGCAAACTCTCTGACGACGACATGGCGCAGATGCGCCAACATGCGGAGTTTGGCGCCGGCCTGCTCGAACGCATGAATGGCTGGAAAGCCGCTGCCGAGATGATTCGTCAGCATCATGAAATGCCCGATGGCCGTGGCTACCCGCTGGGCCTCAAGGGCGAGCAAATTTGCGCAGGCGCCAAAGTCATCGCCATCATTGATGCGTTTGAGTCGGTCACGCTCAAGCAAAGCCATCGCGGCCAAGGCCGCTCACTGCTGCGTGCGATTGCCGAAATCAACGCTTGCGACAATCAATTTGATCCGGAATGGATCGCTCACTTCAACACCGTGATTCGCCAAAACCTGGAGAGCTGAAATGGTCAAACCCATATCCTTGATCGGCGCCCCCACCGACATCGGTGCCGGCGCACGCGGCGCCAGCATGGGCCCCGAAGCCTTGCGTGTCGCCAACATCGGCCCCATGCTCGAAGCCCACGGAGTTGAGGTCAAAGACTGCGGCAATCTGACCGGCCCATCCAACCCCTGGCTACCGCCGGTCGATGGCTATCGGCACCTTAACGAGGTGGTCGCGTGGAACCGTGCGGTACATGACGCCGTCCTACAGGAGCTGACTTTTGGCCGTATGCCCATCCTGCTCGGTGGCGATCACTGCCTGGGCATGGGCAGCATCAGCGCGGTCGCCAAGCACTGTCAGCAAACGGGGAAAAAACTGCGCATTCTCTGGCTGGACGCTCACGCCGACTTCAACACCAGCGCGCTGACGCCCAGCGGCAATATTCACGGCATGCCCGTGGCGTGCTTGTGCGGCTACGGCCCTCAAGAACTCACGCATCTGGCCGGCTACTCACCGGCGATTGATCCGAGCTGGGTACGCCAGATCGGCATTCGCAGTGTTGATGCCGGTGAAAAGCGCTTCGTCCATCAAGTCGGATTGGAAGTGTTTGACATGCGTTATGTCGACGAAATGGGCATGCGCCAAACCATGGATGCCGCGCTCATGGGCATGGACGAAAACACCCACCTGCACGTCAGTTTCGATGTCGACTTTCTCGACCCCGATATCGCCCCCGGCGTCGGCACCACCGTGCCCGGTGGCCCGACCTACCGGGAAGCCCAACTGTGCATGGAAATGATTGCGGATACCGGCAATCTAGGCTCGCTCGACATCGTCGAGCTCAACCCGGCGCTGGATGTACGAAACAAAACCGCGACGCTGGCGGTCGATCTGGTGGAAAGCCTGTTCGGCAAATCCACCCTGATGCGCGATTAACAGCGCCGCAACAACACACTACGGCTTGTAGTTGGACATGCCTGGCCCGGTTTTGTCATAAACATTGAAAAACTCGTCCGGCATGATGGTGGCCACACCGTTTTCTGGCGTCTCAATCAAATCGCGGTCCAGCTTCTTGACCCGGAACGTCCAGCCCTGCGGCAGCTTCTTGAAGTTGCT
>CAZFSH010000345.1:0-2610 GCA_964521935.1 uncultured Propionivibrio sp. | reverse complement strand
CCGGTGCAACCTGGGGCGCGCCCGCCGAGGACTACCCTGCCGAGGCATGGCACAAGGTGATGAACCTCAACGTGAATGCCATGTTTTTCCTCAGCCAATACATTGGCAAAAACATTTTTATCCCCAAGAAGGCCGGCAAGATCATCAACATCTCGTCGATTGCCGGACTCGCCGGCAACCCGCCAGGCATGGCCACCATTGCCTACAACACCAGTAAAGGCGCCGACATCAACTTCACCCGTGCGCTGGCCTCGGAATGGGGCAAGTACAACATTAACGTCAATGCCATCTGCCCCGGCTTCTTCCCCTCGAAGATGTCGAATGGCTTGCTTGGTGGATTGGAAAAAATGGTCATTGCCATGACACCGCTGCAGCGCATTGGCGGTGACGAAGATCTCATGGGCACCATCGTCGTCCTGGCCTCGGAAGCGTCGCGCCACATTACCGGCCAATATCTGGCCGTCGATGGCGGCGCGTCGTCCTGTTAATTTCACTTTGCGCCGTCCCACAGCGACTGACTTTTCCAAGAACTGTTATGAGCAATGATTTTTCCGGCACTCGCCCGGTGAACGAAAGACACGCCTTTGATGTGCCCCGCCTTGCGGAATGGCTGCGTGCAAACGTCAAGGGCTATGACGATAGCCAGACTCCCTTGCATGTTGAGCAATTCAAGGGCGGGCAATCCAATCCGACGTTTCTGCTGAGCGCTGGTGCAAAGAAATACGTGATGCGCCGCAAGCCGCCGGGTAAGTTGTTGCCCAGTGCTCATGCCGTAGATCGCGAATTTCGGGTCATCTCAGCCTTGGCCGCCACCGCCGTACCGGTCGCACAAGCTCATGCGTTGTGCACCGACGACAGCATCATCGGCACCATGTTCTACATCATGGATTGCGTTGATGGCCGCATCTTCTGGGACCCGGCCTTGCCTGATCTGACGCCAGCTGAACGCGGTGCCATTTTCGACGAAATGAATCGCGTCATCGCCGCCTTGCATTCGGTCGATGTCAGCGCCGTCGGTCTGGCCGATTACGGCAAACCTGGCAGCTACTTCGAACGCCAGATCACGCGTTGGACGCAGCAATACCGCGCGGCCGAAACCGACAAGATTGCCGCGATGGACAGTCTGATGGACTGGCTACCTCAGCACATCCCGGCTGGCGACGATACGGCCATCGTCCACGGCGACTACCGCCTCGACAATGTGATTTTCCACCCCACCGAGCCACGCATACTCGCGGTGCTGGATTGGGAACTCTCCACACTCGGCCATCCCATGGCTGACTTCGCCTATCACTGTCTCGCGTGGCACATGCCGCCAGGCAAGATGCGTGGGCTCGTGGGCGTTGATCTTGCCGCTTCAGGCATTCCCAGCGAACGGGATTACGTCGTCCGCTATTGCGAACGCACCGGCCGTCAGCCGGTTCCGCCCGCCGAGTGGAACTATTACCTCGCCTTCAACCTCTTCCGTCTGGCCTCCATCGCCCAAGGCATCGCCGCGCGTGCCCTGCAAGGTAACGCGGCCAGCGCGCAAGCCGTCGAGATGGGCAAGATGGCTCGCCCCGTTGCCGAAGCCGCTTGGCGCTTGATTAGCACTTGATTGGCGCTTGATTAACTCGTAAAGGAATACCCTCATGGATTTCGCCTACTCGCCCAAAGTCAAAGACTTACAAGCTCGCCTGAATGTCTTCATGGCTGAGCATATTTACCCGAACGAGCATGTATTTCACGAAGAGGTCGCCGCCACCCGCCGCGCCGGCAACCCGTGGGTGGCCACCAAAATCATCGAGGAGTTAAAGCTCAAAGCCAAAGCGGCCGGTCTGTGGAATTTATTCCTGCCGGAATCCAACTACGGTGCCGGGCTGACCAACCTCGAATACGCCCCACTGTGCGAAATCACCGGCCGCTCGCACATTGCCCCCGAAGTCTTCAATTGCTCGGCGCCTGATACCGGCAATATGGAAGTGCTCGCCCGCTACGGCAACGCCGCGCAGCAAAAGCAATGGCTGGAACCCCTGCTCAATGGCGACATCCGCTCCGGCTTTGCCATGACCGAACCCAATGTTGCCTCTTCCGATGCCACCAATATCGCCGCCTCCATCGTGCGCGATGGCGACCATTACGTAATCAACGGACGTAAATGGTGGACCTCCGGTGCCCCTGACCCGCGCTGCAAGATTCTGATCTTCATGGGCCAGACCGACCCGGAAAATCCCAGCGCGCACAATCGTCAGTCGATGGTGTTGGTGCCTATGGATACCCCCGGCGTCAAGCTGGTGCGTCCGCTCACCGTTTTCGGTTACGACCACGCGCCGCATGGCCACGGCGAGATGGATTTTGAAAACGTACGTGTCCCCGTCGAGAATATTCTGCTCGGCGAAGGCCGCGGCTTCGAAATCGCCCAAGGCCGCCTCGGCCCCGGGCGCATTCATCATTGCATGCGCCTTATTGGCCTTGCCGAGCGCGCCTTGGAGCTGATGTGCCAGCGCGCCGTCAGTCGCGTCGCCTTCCATAAACCGCTGGCCAATCAAGGCGTAGTGCGTGAGCAGATTGCCGAGGCACGGCTGCTGATTGACCAAGCACGTTTCCTGACGCTGAACGCGGCGTGGATGA
>CAZFSH010000344.1:0-2617 GCA_964521935.1 uncultured Propionivibrio sp. | reverse complement strand
CTAACGCGAAATCTGGTGCCTGCGGCAGCGGCGGTTACAATCGAGCCATGTCATCGTGCTCGAAAATGCTCCCGCAAAAGTCGTCGCCCTTGCTCACCTGCAGCGAGCTTCGCGGTATCGAAGCTGCGCATGGCACACTACCCTTGATGGAACGCGCCGGCGCCGCAGCGGCGTCTGTCGCATTGTCGCTGATCAACCGCGCCGCGCCGGTACTGGTGTTTGCCGGCCCCGGCAATAATGGCGGCGATGCCTTTGTACTTGCCCGCTGTTTGCATGAACAGCATGTGGCCGTTACCGTCGTTTTTCTCGGCCAAGCCGAGCGCCTGCCACCCGACGCCCACGCTGCTTATCAGCGCTGGTGCGCCACCGGCCAAGCTGTTCATCGGCAGGTTCCCGACGGCCACTATGCGCTGGTGGTCGATGGCCTGTTCGGCATCGGCTTAACGCGGGCAGCGACTGGCGATTACGCCGACCTTATTGAGCGCATCAACGCGTTTCGCGCCAGCGGCGGCCCGGTACTCGCCCTGGACGTGCCCAGCGGCTTGAACGCCGACACCGGCGCCATGACAGGCAGCACGGTAAGCGCCAGCCACACCGCCACGTTTCTCGCCGACAAACCGGGGCTACACACTCTCGATGGGCCGGACCATGCAGGCGTGGTGAGTGTGCACTCGCTAGGGCTGTCATCGCCCACCAAGCATGCAGGCGCCCTGCTCAGCTGCGAAGACTTTGCGCTGGCTTTACGCCCGCGGCAGCAAAACAGCCATAAAGGCAGCCACGGTTCGCTGGCCATTATTGGCGGTGCCTCAGGCATGGTCGGCGCCGCCCTCCTCGCCGCCCGGGCGGGCCTATATATGGGCGCTGGTCGACTCTTTGTCGGCCTGCTCGACCGCAACCGCCTGGCGGTTGATTTCCTGCAACCAGAGCTGATGCTGCGTTCGCCAGAAGCTGCGCTCGCCCACGCCACCGCCATCGTCGCTGGCCCGGGCATGGGGCTCGATGACGTGGCGGGTGCGCTGGTGCGCCGTGTCACAGCGACTGACTTTCCGCTACTGCTCGATGCGGACGCGCTGAGCATTGTAGGTGCTCAGCCTGCTCTCGCCGACCACCTGCATCGGCGCCACGCCGCTACGGTACTGACACCGCACCCCGCAGAGGCTGCGCGCTTACTGGGTTGCAGCACCGACGCTGTGCAATCCGACCGCATCACTGCCGCGCTGACGCTCGCAACGCGTTACAACGCGACGGTGGCACTCAAGGGCTGCGGCACAGTATTGGCACGCCCTGATGGCTGCTGGCGGATCAACCCAACCGGTAATCCGGGGCTGGCGACGGGCGGCACCGGTGACGTTCTGGCAGGCATGACCGGCGCACTACTTGCGCAAGGATGGGGTGCCTGGCCAGCCTTATGCGCCGCCGTATTCATCCATGGCGCAGCGGCGGACAGCTTGGTTGATGCGGGCGAGGGAAGCATCGGACTCACCGCCTCAGAATTACTGCGTCCAGCACGCCACGTACTGAATCAACTCATTGCCGATCAACTCATTACCATCAGCGAATTGCCTGCCAGCTAATTGCCGACCAACCCCAGGCTGTCGCACCGTAAAATCATCGTCTGCATTTACAAGGCGCATCCATCATGAATTTCCCCCTATCCCTCGCTGCCGAAGTCCAACGCAATGCGCTGGTCGCGCTTCATGAAGACATCGGCAGCGGCGATCTCACCGCCCAGCTCAGTGCAGCAAAACGCGCAACAGCCGGCACCGTGATCAGCCGCGAAGACGCCGTACTCGCCGGCACGCGCTGGTTTGATGCCTGCTTTCACTTGCTGGACCCAAACGCGCAAATTCGCTGGACGGCACAGGATGGTGATCGTGTCAGCGCTGGACAAACCCTGTGTACCATCGTGGCAGACACCCGCGCCCTCCTCACCGCCGAACGCTCAGCACTCAACTTTCTGCAGTTGCTCTCCGCTACCGCGACGATCACCCGACGCTACGTCGATGCCGTCGCCGGTACCCGCGCCAAAATCGTCGATACCCGCAAAACCCTCCCCGGCTTGCGTCTCGCGCAAAAATACGCCGTTACCTGCGGTGGCGGCACCAACCATCGACTCGGCCTCTACGATGGCATTCTGATCAAGGAAAACCACATCATGGCCGCCGGCGGCGTTACCGCTGCACTCGATAATGCACGGGCACTCGGTCGTAGCGACGTATTCATTCAGATCGAAGTCGAAACGCTGACGCAACTTGCCGAAGCCCTCGATCACGGTGCCAAAATGATCCTTCTGGACAACATGAGCCTCGACCAAATGCGTCAAGCCGTATCAGTCACTAATGGCCGTGCCGCATTGGAGGCGTCCGGCGGCGTGACGCTCGATACCGCCCGCGCCATTGCAGAAACCGGCGTCGACCGGATTTCTATCGGCGCATTGACCAAAGACATTCGCGCAATTGATCTCTCGCTGCGGCATAGCGAGGAGTGATCTGCTAAACTCCGCGCCCTGCTCACACAGTAGCCAAGCTTCATCGATTGGCTGACCAGCACCGCGGAGAGGTGGATGAGTGGTTTAAGTCGCACGCCTGGAAAGCGTGTTTAGGATAATATCCTAACG
>CAZFSH010000343.1:0-2625 GCA_964521935.1 uncultured Propionivibrio sp. | reverse complement strand
ATTTTGCTGCTAGATTTGATCCGCGCTGATTGGCAGGAAAGTTGGCCACCTCAGAATGCTTCGGTTAGACATGGGAACGCTTACTCTTTGTGCAATTGACTGCATTAATCCGAAGCTGGCTGCGCGAGCACTAGAGATATCGATTGATCGGTGTCAGGCTCATAGCGCGCTATTGTTGAGCGATCAAAAGATAGCGGGCAGATTCCAGTCAGTAGCAATACCGAAAATTACTTCGCTGGAACAATATTCCGCGTTTGTACTTGGCGAGCTCCATAAATACGTCGCAACGAGCCACGTGCTCCTTGTGCAGTGGGATGGTTACATCCTCGATGCATCAGCATGGACTGATGAGTTTTTGACGTATGACTATATTGGTGCTGTCTTACCTTGGTTTCCCGAGGGGATGCGCGTTGGTAACGGTGGGTTTTCCTTGCGATCGAAGCGCCTACTGGAATCTGTCGCATCGCTGAACTGGCGAGATCATCCAGATGTTAACGAAGATGTAATGATTTCGGCCGTACTGAAGCCACAGTTGGAGTCGCAATTCAGTATTCGATTTGCACCGGAAAGTGCTGCTAACCGTTTTGCTTATGAGCGTAGTGAGCCGCTGGATAAGACGTTCGGTTTTCATGGCCTATTTAACTTTTGGCGCCATATGTCACCGGCCGAGGTCTTGTCGGTTGTGTCTGCTCTAGATGATTCCACCCTCGTATCGCGCCAGTATTTTGAGCTAGTTGGTCATTACGTTCGTGCGGGAGATCTAGCGATGATCAGGGCGCTAGGGCAAGTTGTCGCCACCCGTCATTCAAGCGAGGGGTTTATTCAATTTGTGCGTCGTTGGAACAGCGATGAAGCGGTAACCGAAGCGTTGTGCAGGATTGTTCTTGGTTTGGAGTGGGATGCGCAAATCAGCGTAGAGAAAAAAATCATTGTTCCACCAGTTTTAGAACCAAAAGGCTTTGCGGCGCTTGATTTACCAGCGGCGCTAGCTTTGGGAGAAGAACTGGAGCAGTTTGGCGGCACACAAGCGCTAGTCGCACTTTACCGCGCATGGCTCTCAAGCAGCAACTCTCCAGTCCGGTTCGTGGCGCGTTTTAATCTAGGACGTTTGCTTGCCGATATGGGGGCGTTAGACGAAGCGTCGGCTAGTTACGAACAAGCGATAGCAGAGCGTCCTGGTTTTGTGCAAGCAATGTTAAATCTTGGATCGATACGTGAGCGTCAGGGCAACATTCCTGCCGCGCTCGCGTTGTGGCGGGAAGCGATTGCAAAAGTCAGCCCCGGTGACACGGCGTCAGGTGAGCTACTGAAGCATGGTTTGAATAGCTTGGGGCGGGTGCTTGAGCAGCAGCACAGTTACGCTGAAGCCGAAGCCATGCTGGTGCGCAGCCTGGAGATTGATCCTGGCCAACAAGACGTCATTCATCACTGGGTACATCTGCGCCAAAAGCAATGTGAGTGGCCGGTGTTCGTCTCGCTGCCCGGTTTGCCGGCAGAAAAGTCGCGTAGCGCGACGTCTGCTCTAGCCATGCTCTCTGCATCGAACGATCCACACGAGCAGCTGACCATTGCACAGAACTTTGCGCGCGAAAAAATCAACAGCGCCGTGCAACGCTTGTCGCCACATGAGGGTTACCAGCACGACCGACTGCGCATCGGCTACCTCTCGTCTAATCTCAATTGGCATGCGGTGACCATTCTCACGGCCGAGGTTTACGAATTGCACGACCGCAGCAAGGTGGAGGTCTATGGTTTCTGCTGGAGCCCTGAAGACAATACGCCCATGCGTCATCGCGTGCGCGCAGCCATGGATCACCTTGTCCGCATTGATCAAATGACGGATGAACAAGCCGCGCACGCTATTCGTGCTGCTGAAATTGATGTGCTGATTGATTTACAGGGCTTGACCGCGGGTTCTCGGCCACAAATTCTTGCCTATAGATCGGCACCAGTGCAGGCCACGTGGCTAGGCTTTCCTGGAAGCTCAGGCCTGCCCGGTGTTGACTACATTATTGCGGACCAGTATCTGATTCCTGAGGCGGAGACGCCTTATTACAGCGAAAAGCCGATTTACCTTCCTGATTGTTTTCAGTCGAACGACAGGCAGCGTGCTATCCACCCGCCGCGTTCGCGTGCCGAAAATGGTCTCCCGGAAGATGGGCTTGTGCTGTGTGCGTTTAATCACAACCATAAATTCACGCCAGAGCTGTTTTCGGTGTGGATGAACATTCTCTTGGCGGTACCGAAGTCGGTGCTTTGGCTGTTGGCCGACAACCCCTCTGCTCGGGCAAATTTGGAGCGTGAGGCCATTGCGCGGGGCATTGACCCAACTCGCCTTATTTTCGCGCCACGCGTACAGCCGGGCGACTATCTCGCCCGGTTCATGGTGGCCGATTTGTTCCTGGATACGTTCCCGTTTAATGGCGGCACGACAGTTAGTGATGCGTTGTGGGCCGGCTTACCGGTATTGACGTGCTCGGGCCGAACCTTTGCATCGCGGATGGCGGGTAGCCTGCTAAATGCCATTGGGTTGTCCGACATGGTTACGAACAGCTTTGCTGACTATGAAGCTCGAGCGATTTCGCTCGCACTGAATCCGGATGCGCTTAACGCTATTCGCGCGCG
>CAZFSH010000342.1:0-2625 GCA_964521935.1 uncultured Propionivibrio sp. | reverse complement strand
TACCCGGCTCCGGCACCATCACCTGGGGCTCCTTCCGCGCGCCCTACATCTACATGCGTGAACGTTGATGCGCCATTCATTCACGCGCCGTTCCACAGCGGCTGAGTTTTCCGGCTTCACACTGGTTGAAGTGGTGATGGTGATTGTGCTGCTCGGCGTGCTCACGGCTGTCGTCGCTCCCCGCTTGAGCAGTAATGAAAGCGCGGGGCGCGACTTTTATGACAACGCCGTTTCCGGTCTGCGCTTCGCCCAAAAAATGGCCATTGCCCAACATGCCACCATCTACGTTTGCCTGGCCAATTCAAGCCTGAAAGTCGCGAGTGATGCCAACTGCGGCAGCCTGCTGGAAGACCCGGCGGGAGGTAGCTTGGACATCAAGCCCTCATCGGGCTCGGTCACCGTCAGCGGCGCGAGCAAGGTCGGGTTCAGTTTTGAAGGCATTCCGCTAGACCCGAGTGCCAGCGACGCCCCCATCACCAGCCAACTCCAACTTAACTTCAGTACCGACAACAACACCTACACCATCTATGTCGAAGCGGAAACGGGCTATGTACATCCCTGACCGCGACCAGCGATGCACCGACAAGCGCAGCGCCGGCTTTACGCTGATCGAAGTCGTGCTGTTCATTGTCATTGTTGGCGTTGCCCTGGGTGGCCTGGTTGCGGTGCTGGGCGACGCCATGCGTAGCAATGCCGACCGTGTTTCCCAAAAACAGGCGCTCGCTATCGCCGAGGCCATTGTGGAAGAGATCGCACTGAAGCCATTTACCCTGTGCGATCTGGACGACCCCGGCGTCACCACTGGTGTCTGTACGCTGCCCGAAAACATGGGCGCAGAAAGCGGTGAAACCCGGGCCACCTTTGATCACGTCAATGACTACGCCAGCCTGGGCAGCTTATCCTCACCGGTAGGTGACCACAGCGGTACCTTGAACTTTCCGGAGGGTTTTGACGTCAGCACTATCAGTGTCGTCAGTGAAGACTTCGGTGGCATTACCGGTGGCGACGCGCTGCGCATCAGCGTCACCGTCACCGGCCCGGGCAGCACCTCGATCACCCTTGACACTTACCGCACCCGCTATGCGCCGACCTTACTCGATTAGGCGCCGCGCCCACCAGCGCCGTGGCACAGCGGCTGAGTTTTCCGGCTTCACACTGATTGAGCTGGTGCTGGTCATTGTGCTCGTCAGCATCCTGGGTGCGGTGGTGGCCATGTTTGGTAATCCGATCAGCGCCGGCGTAGACGGCGAACGCCGCGCCGCACTGGCTGATAGCGCCGACACGGTGTATCGACGCATGGCCCGTGACTTGCGCCGGGCACTCCCCAACTCGGTCAAGATATCCGGCACCACGCTCTCGCTGATCATGACCAAAGATGGCGGCCAGCATGACGACCTCAGCTTTGTGAATGGCGCAAGCAGCTTTGATGTCGTCGGGCAGATACCCTCGATCGCGAGCGGCGACTTTGTCGTAATCGGCAACTGGAATAACGATACCAACTATGCCTATTGCACGGGCGACACCTGTAAAAACCGAGCAAAAGTGACCGGCGTATCTGGTCAAACGGTCAGCCTCGCCGGAGCGATAGACGCCAGCTACACCACGCCGGGAAGCCGTTTTTTTGTTGTCGACAAGGATGAACAAATCGTCAGCTACGATTGCAGCAACGGCACATTAAAACGGCAGCGCCAAACGTTTGCCGGTAACACCGTCGCAACGCCACTGATGGCCAACAACATTACCTGCAGCTTTAGCTACGTGCAATTCGATTTGCAAATGTGGGGGCTCGCCCACATCGAACTGACCATCACCGACCCGGACTTGCCCAACGACAAAGCGGTTTCACTGGTGTATCAACTCCATGTCAACAACACCCCGTAAGTTCAGGTTGCGCCAGCGTGGCGTCGGCATCATCGCCGCACTGTTCGTCGTTATCGTCATCGCCGGGCTGGCCATTACGCTCACCCGTATCACTGCCCGACAATCGGCCTCGGTAGCAGTCGACGACCGCGGCGTGCGCGCCTACTGGGCCGCCCGCGCAGGCGTCGACTGGGCGTCTTACCAAATCACCCACAGCAACCCGAGCTGTTCCGGCGCCCCCACCTCACTGCCCGGTGGTGCAACCAGCCTGAGCGAATTCAGCTTGAGTATCGCTTGCACGGGCAGCGGCCCCTACACCATCACCGCTACGGCAACAGCCGGTGCTGGCCCAACGTATGTCCGGCGGATCATTACGCGAACCATGCAGTAAGCGGTAGCGAAACGCCTCAACCATGTTTAACCAACAGTTTTTACGTATTGGCGTTTTTTTGCGGCGTCTTGATCTGATTTCCCTGCTGCTGATTATCTCTATCGTTTTCCCGCTGAGCTATAACGGCCACTACTTCCCGATTCCCGCGTTTTACAACGAATGGGGTGCATTATTTCTGGGTCTCGCTGCCGCAGCTTTAGTTGGCAACCGCTGTGCGAAAGAACAATTTAAACCTCCTCTGGCCACCCTCATCCCCTTATGCCTTTTGCCATCGGCTATTTTCCATCTTTGGCAACGGGAAGCGCTGACACTCACAGCGCCGATTGGCTATCTTATTGCTATCGCAACCGCGGCCATTTTCATGTCCCTCGGGC
>CAZFSH010000341.1:0-2628 GCA_964521935.1 uncultured Propionivibrio sp. | reverse complement strand
ACGGTCTCAGGCCACGCAATTCCGAGTCCATTTTGTGGAGTTCGGATTTCGCGTGCGCGAGTTCATTGGCCAAGCGCGTGTTGTCCTGATGACTGAGTAACAACTCGCGCTGTTTTTCCGCGAGCGTCTGGTTAAGTGCTCGGGCTTCACCTTGCAGATATTGAACTTGGTGCTCATGTCCGCGTTGCTCTTGCTCACGCTGCTCTTTGGTGGATGTCCGGAAATGTTCCAAGGCTTCGCGGGCATGCTGATGCTTTTCTTCCAACGATTGCCGGTGCGCCTCCTCACTGGCCAACCGTTCCTGCAAGTCTTTCACCTGCTGGGCCAATTTCGCATTGACGACTGTTTCGGTCGCCAAGTTGGTTTCAATTGACGACTGTTTCGCCTGCTCCTCTGCCAGACTACGTTGCGTTTGCTCAAGCTGGATTCGGAAGGATTCCGCCTCTCTTCCCAATTCGGCGATCTGCTGATCGCGTTGGGCGAGTAATGCCCGGTGCGTGTTTGAGGCCTCGGTAATCCTGGATTCCGCTTCCTCATGAAGGCGGCCGGCGAGACTACCCACCAAATCCTGCAGGGCGTCGCTAATGGACACCTTGCTGCCGACGGGTTTCCCTTCATCCTCCTCGATTTCTTTCAGATAACGATGGATTGTGCTTTTTGAACCGGTATTGCCCAGTTCGGCCCGAACGATATCGATGGATGGGTAGATACCCTGTGCCAGCAACTTCGTGCGCGCGCGAAGAACCTCCGCTTTGTAAATCCCGCTTCTGGCCATGTCATCACCCCTGATTATTTCGTACTGTATTACGTACTACGATAGTACATACTATTTCAGAAGTAAAGTAGCGCTTAGTATTTTGAATTAGTACATTGGATAATGGGAGATTATCCAATGTAGCGGTTGAAAAATGCGTTTTCCAACCGATCAATCCGTACGGCGCCATAAGCTCAGCCATGAACGTCTCTTGAAAAGCTGACAAGAGACGTTCAGATTTCCCAATTCACTTTTCGGACTCGACCCGTACCTGCCCGTGAGGTTTACCGCGCGTCGGGCAGTTGTCGCCTCATTGCGGCCCTACAGACTTGGAGTCATGTGGTGACACAGTTGACTCTCTGCAGTCTTACGGCAAACTTAGGAAAAAGACCGGTCACCGACGAAGAAGAGACATTCATCGGTTCGGCATCGCATACATGCCCTGACATAAGCCGTGCCCATGGCCGAGGCCAGTTTGTAACGATATAGTGGATCACACGTATTACGGCACCATTCAAAGAAGGCAAATTGCAAAACAAACTCCAGAATCTTCGGACTTCGCAGAAATAGTTCCTCCGTGTGCCAAGACAATCGAACGTGTAATCGCCAAACCCAAGCCTGCCCCTTCACCACTGCGATGTCGCGACGG
The DNA here is from genome assembly GCA_964521935.1 of uncultured Propionivibrio sp. GTDB lineage: Bacteria > Pseudomonadota > Gammaproteobacteria > Burkholderiales > Rhodocyclaceae > JADJEF01. Next base: position 1,225 of record CAZFSH010000341.1, on the reverse strand, counting down.
ATCGGCACGATAGAACCGGTCAAAGATGCGTTCCAGATGTTCTGGTGAAATTGCTTCACCGGTGTTCATTACCCTGATACTGACGTGCTCGCCTTCTGAATCGATTGCTACGTCAATGCGCCCGCCTTCCGGGGTATGTCGCACCGCGTTGGAAAGCAGATTGGCGAATGCACGGCGCAGCATCAGGCGGTCGCCAGATACCGTGCCGTCACCGGTCAGGGATAGAGTCAGCGATTTTTCCTCGGCCAAGGCATCAAAAAAATCGAACAGTGCTTTGACCTCGGTTGCTAGTTCCACCGGTTCCCGACTCGGAACAAGCAAACCATTTTCTGCTTGGGCGAGATACAGCATGTCGCTGATCATGCGCGCCAGCCGGTCATACTCCTCGCTGTTGGATAGCAGCACCTCACGATACTCTTCGGCACTGCGCGTGGCGGATAGCGCAACCTGGGTCTGGGTCATCAGGTTGCTGATCGGCGTGCGAAGTTCATGAGCCAAGTCGGACGAAAAGTCCTTTAGCCGACGGAAGGACTCTTCCAGGCGCGCCAACATTTCATTCAAACTCTGCGCCAACTCCGTGAGTTCACCCGGTACGGAGGCGACGTCCAAGCGGAAGTCCAGACGATTGGCCGTCACTACCGTCGCTCCCGCTCGGATGGACTCCAGCGGCCCCAGGCCGCGCCGAACAGAAAACCAGCCCAATACGCTGGTGGCAACTGCCCCCAGCAGCACGAACAACCACAGCGTGCGCCGAAACGAACTCATGAAATGTTCGTGATGGGCAATATCAGCTGCAACGGCTACGACCAGCGGCGGCATATCGGCCAGACCGGTCGAGATCGATGTGGAAATTCCCCGCCAGAGCTGGTTGTTCCACGACCAAACAACCGGCTCCGCTTGCCCGGTCGGACTGTTAAGCAAGCTGTCGGGAAACTGGACATCGCCCGTGGCAAACAGGGATATGCCAGTGGCATCGATAACGGTCACGGCCAAACCGTGATGCCCGACCAGGGAGTCGGCCATTTGCGCGGGTAGTGCCTCGAAGTCACTGCGCGTGTTTACCTTCTCGATTATGTGCGTGGCCAGATGAACTTTGCCCGAGAGCAAATCCATGTCCTGCTCGACAAAGTGCTGCTCCACCGACTGTCCGATCAGCAAACCCAGCGCCAGCAATACCAGCGTCGAGGTCAGCGCAAACAAGAGTGTCAGGCGAACACTGATGGTG
>CAZFSH010000340.1:0-2640 GCA_964521935.1 uncultured Propionivibrio sp. | reverse complement strand
GCTGCTTCGTGTCATCGCCGGGCTAGAAACACATGACTCCGGCACCGTGCTGCTCGAAGGTGAAGATGCCTCCGACACCCATGTGCGCAAACGTCAGGTCGGTTTTGTGTTCCAGCACTACGCGCTGTTCCGGCACATGACGGTGTTTGACAACGTCGCCTTCGGCCTGCGCGTCAAGCCGCGCAAAGAGCGCCCAAGCGAAGCGGTGATTGCCAAGAAAGTGCACGAACTACTCGGCCTCGTGCAGCTCGACTGGCTCGCCGATCGCTACCCCTCGCAGCTCTCCGGTGGGCAGCGCCAGCGTATTGCCCTTGCCCGCGCGCTGGCCGTCGAGCCGCGCGTCTTGTTGCTCGACGAACCCTTCGGCGCGCTCGATGCCAAGGTACGCAAAGAGCTGCGCCAATGGTTGCGCCGCCTGCACGACGAACTGCACATCACCAGCATTTTCGTCACCCACGATCAGGAAGAAGCGCTGGAAGTCGCTGATCGCGTGGTGTTGATGAATCACGGCAAGGTGGAGCAGATCGGTTCGCCGCAATCGATTGTTGAAAACCCCGCCACCGAGTTTGTCGCCGACTTTGTTGATCTGTCGGATCACGGCCCGAGCTGGCTGATTGCGGCCAAACTCAAGCACCGTTTTCCTGAAGCGACGAACTGGAGTATCTGAGGTTCGCGATGAACTTCCAGCAACTGCGCATCATCCGCGAATCAGTCCGGCGCGACTTCAATCTCACTGATGTTGCTAACGCGCTGTACACCTCGCAGTCCGGTGTATCCAAACACATCAAGGATCTGGAAGACGAACTGGGTATCGAGCTGTTCGTGCGCAAGGGCAAACGTCTGCTCGGGCTGACCGAGCCGGGCAAAGAACTGGCCACCATTGTCGAGCGCATGCTCATGGATGCCGGCAATGTGAAACGACTGGCCGAACAATTTGCCAATCGCGACACCGGCAAACTGACCGTCGCCACCACGCACACGCAGGCACGTTACGCCTTGCCGGCGGTGGTAGCGAAATTCAAGGCGGCCTATCCGAAAGTGCACTTGGCGCTGCATCAGGGCAGCCCGGAAGAGATTGTCGCCATGCTCCGTGCCGGTGACGCCGATATCGGCATAGCTACCGAAGCACTGACCGACCAGCCCGACCTCGCCAGCTTCGACTGGTACGACTGGCGCCATGCCATCATCGTGCCGCAGCAGCACCCGCTGGCCGGCAAGGCAACGCTCAGCCTGGCGGAACTAGCGGACCAGCCACTCATCACTTACCACGATGGCTTCACCGGCCGCGGCCGCATCGACAAGGCATTTGCCGATGCCGGCCTCGCCCCCGACATCGTCATGTCAGCGCTGGATGCCGACGTGATCAAAACTTATGTCGAACTCCACCTCGGTGTTGGTATCGTGGCTGAAATGGCGTATCAGGCGCAAAAAGATGCCGGCCTGACCATGCTGCTAGCGCCCGAAGCCTTTCCGCTCAATACCACGCACATCGCGGTGCGGCGCGGCCACTACCTGCGCGGCTTCGCCTATCGCTTCATCGCGCTGTGCGCCGACAAGCTCGACGAAGCGACGGTGCGCGCAGCACTGTCGGGCCCACGGGACGGACTGGATCTGGACTGAGTCACCCAATCGCAGTCAGACAGCGGACTAGACTGCCCGCTGGTCCACTTCGCTAGGTAAAGCTTGCCTACGTCCCTTATGCCCCCTATGTCCCTCGTGTTATCTCAGTTGGATGCCGGCATCGGCACACTCACGCTCAATCATGCCGCGAAGCGCAACGCCCTGTCGGCCGAGCTCGTGCATGCCTTGCTCACCGGCCTGGCCGAGTTGGATGCCGCCGGGGCCCATGTCGTCATTCTGCGCGCGCAAGCGGGCTGCAAAATCTGGTCAGCCGGCCACGACATTGACGAACTGCCCGATGCCGGGCGCGACCCGCTGGGTTGGGACGACCCGCTGCGCAATCTGGTGCGCGGGATAGAAAACTGCCCGATCCCGGTGATCGCCATGATTGAAGGCGGCGTCTGGGGCGGTGCCTGCGAACTGGTCTTGGCCTGCGACATACTCATCGCCGCGCCCTCGGCCACGTTTGCCGTCACCCCCGCACGTTTGGGCGTGCCCTACAACGTGAGTGGCATGATGACCTTCATGAACCACCTCAGCCTGCACCTGCTCAAGGAGATGGCCTTTACCGCGCTACCGATTGACGCCGAGCGCGCCAAGTCGGCGGGCATGATCAACCATCTGGTACCCGCCGATGAACTCGAAGTCTTCACGCGCGAGATGGCTACCGTGATTACACGCAACGCGCCGCTGTCGATTCGCGTCATGAAAGAACAGTTGCGCGTGCTCTCCGGCGCCCACCCCCTGACACCACGTGGCTTTGAAAAAGTGCAGGGGCTGCGCCGCACGGTCTATGACAGTAATGACTACCGCGAGGGGATTCTTGCCTTCAAAGAAAAGCGCCAACCGGTGTTCACCGGCTCCTGATGGTAGCTAACTCAAAAACAGTACTAACAATACTTATTAGTGGGTAACGCATTTCAGGGGGTGTACGCAATAGTAAAAAATTGTGCCATCGTTCGCGCCGTGACGATTTTCTACGCAACCCGACGAACTTAAGCGCAATCAGTCTGTGCCACA
>CAZFSH010000339.1:0-2680 GCA_964521935.1 uncultured Propionivibrio sp. | reverse complement strand
AACGCCGATACCGTCGTGACCAACGACCCGATGGAGGCGACCTACATCGGCATTCACATGTGGGCGCAAGCGGTGGAGAAAGCCAAGACCACCGATGTGGACAAGGTGATCGCCGCGATGGGTGGGCAAACCTTTAAGGCACCCTCCGGCTTCGATGCCAAGATGGACGAAAAAAATCATCACCTGCACAAGCCCGTGTTCATCGGCGAAGTGAAGGCGGATGGTCAGTTCAACGTGGTGTGGAAAACCAAAGGGCCGGTCAAAGCGGCGCCCTGGTCACCCTACATTGCCGGCAACGACAAGAAGAAGGGCGAGCCAGAGACGAAGTGAGTCTGCGCTGCTTCGTAGAGAAATCGGGCGAACGCCAGCAGGCGGCGCCCGGTTTTTTTATGGGCGTGCACCGTGCTGCTATGGCGCCTGGCGCTTTGTTCGCGGTTTTGCGTTGGCTTTTACTGCCGGATTCGTGGATAGTTTTTCAGCCAGATTTCCAGACAGATCCGCGTCAGGACTCTCGCTGCCAAAAATGTCATGCTGCGCCACGTTGCAAATAGCGGCGATCACCGGATGCGTCAGTTTGCGCTCGTTGGTGATGACATACACCTGCTCGCGCACCATATCGATGCGCCCAACTGCGATGACACCATACTGCGCAATGATGTAATTTTCGATGGCCGTGGGGCCAACAAAAAAGCCCGCACCTGCCTGACCAAATGCCTTGAGCAAGGCACTGTCGTCAAACTCGCCCACAATGCGTGGGCGCAAGCGCTGTGCCTCAAACCAGCGCATCAGTCGCGGGTGCAGCGCCACATCTTCGCCCGGTAACAAAAATGGCGCGCCATCGAGCAGCGCTGGAAACGCTGCCTCGGTTTGGCTAAGCAAGCGCGGCGTGGCAAATACGGTGATGCCGCTTTCGCCGAGAAAGTGGTCGTAGCCACGCACATTCAAATTGGCCGGCATTGGCCTGTCGGCAATCACCATGTCCAGATGATGCACTGCCAGCTCGGCCAGCAGCATGGTCAGACGGCCTTCCCGGCAAATCAGCCGTATGGTGCTTTCGCTGGTCAATGCCGGCTCGACCAGACGATGGGCGATCATTGTGGGCACCGAATCGGCGATGCCTACGCGAAATGGTGTGTTTTGCTGCACGCCGCCATCACGCAAGCTGTCCAATAATTCATCGCCCAGGACAAAAATCTGCTCGGCGTAGCCAAGCAACTGCTGGGCGGTGTCGGTCAGTTCCAGCCCGCGCCCGGCGCGGCGAAACAGCTTGACCCCGAGCGAGGTTTCAAATTCAGCCAGTTGGCCGCTGATCGACTGTGGCGTCAGATGCAGCTGTTCGCTCGCCCGCGCGATGCTGCCGGTTTTGGCGACCATCCAGAAATAGCGCAGATGTTTGTAGTTCAGATTGGCCATGGCTGAGTGTGGTAATTGATCGTATTATTCGATGTATGAATAAATATTAATCGATTTGTACGATCATTCCCGACTGACTACACTACGAGCACTTACTAAAGGAGTTGAATCATGAAACGCGTCATGCTGCTGATTGGTACCAATCTGGCCATCATGCTGGTTCTGGGTCTTGTCACCACCCTGACCGGCGCCAACCGTTTTTTCACCAGTACCGGACTCGATCTGGGCAAATTGCTGGTGTTCGCTGCGATTATGGGCTTTGGTGGATCGTTCCTGTCCTTATGGATGTCCAAGACGATTGCCAAGTGGAGCACTGGTGCGCGCGTGATCGACACCCCGCAAAACTCTACCGAGTTCTGGCTGGTGGATACGGTACGCCGCTTTTCAGAAAAAGCCGGGCTGCCCATGCCGGAAGTCGCGATTTACGATGGCGAGCCGAATGCCTTTGCCACGGGAGCCAGCCGTAACAGCTCGCTGGTCGCCGTGTCGACCGGCCTGCTGCAAGCCATGCGCCGCGAAGAAGCCGAGGCGGTGATTGCCCACGAGGTGGCGCACATTGCCAATGGCGATATGGTGACACTGACCCTGATTCAGGGCGTGGTGAACACCTTCGTGTTTTTCCTGGCCCGTGTGGTTGGTTATCTGGTCGACTCCTTCTTGCGTCGCAATGACGAAGAATCGTCCGGCCCCGGAATTGGCTACACCATCACCGTGATTGCCTGCGATATCGTGTTCGGCATTCTCGCCAGCGTGGTGGTGATGTATTTCTCTCGTCAGCGTGAGTTCCGTGCTGATGCAGGCGCCGCGCATCTGATGGGCACGGCGCAACCCATGACGGCCGCCCTGCGTCGTCTGGGTTCGTTGCAAGCCGGTGACTTGCCGCAAAACGTCGCGACCGCCGGCATCAGTGGCCGCCCCGGCTGGATGGCCTTGTTCTCCAGCCACCCGCCGCTGGAAGAGCGCATCGCCGCGCTGGAAACCGCACGCTATCAATAACGCATACGTTTTAAGGTAAGCCTCCCATGATGGAACTTCTGCTCAGTCCCGATATCTGGATCGCCTTTCTGACGCTGACAGCGCTGGAACTGGTGCTCGGTGTCGATAACATTATTTTTATCTCCATCCTCGTCGACAAGCTGCCGAAAGCGCAGCAAGAGCTGGCGCGGCGCATTGGTCTGTTTTTGGCGATGTTCATGCGCATCGGCTTGTTGTTGGCACTGGCTTGGATCGTCGGTTTGACCGAGCCCCTCCTCACCGTGTTGAACAC
>CAZFSH010000338.1:0-2684 GCA_964521935.1 uncultured Propionivibrio sp. | reverse complement strand
GCGCGCGACTTGTCGCCACCCATGCGCTTGAGGCCTTCTTCCGTACACAGGATCACCGCCGCAGCGCCGTCGGACAGCGGTGCGCACATCGGCAGCGTCAGCGGGTAGGTGATGGGCGGCGCAGCCAGAATCTGGTCAATGGTGAAGGACTTGCGGAACTGCGAGTAGGGGTTGCGCGTCGAGTGCTCATGGTTCTTGGCCGACACAGCCGCGATCTGGCGCTGGGTGGTGCCAAAGGTTTTCATGTGGAAGCGGCACATCGCGGCGTAGATCGACATGAACTTGCTGAACATCTTATCGGACTCGGAGCCCGGAGGAATTTCAACGCCTTCACCCATTTTCATCAGGGTTTCGTAGTTCTGATCGGCGCGGGAGACATCCCAGCCGGCTTCCATCACGCTTAGCGCCTTGATCTTGTCGGGAATGTTCATTTTCTCGCAGCCCAGTGCCAGCGCGATGTCGGTGTTGCCCGCCTTGAGCGAGTTGATCGCCAGATGCACAGCCGAGCTACCCGCCGCACAGCCATTGTCGATGTTGAACATCGGGATCTGCTCCAGGCCGATCTTGCTCATCACCACCTGGCCGGGAATGGCGAACTGGCCTTGCAGCGGGCCGTTGGTGATGCCGGCATAGTAGGCCGTGCCGATGTCCGAGATTTGGCAACCCGCGTCTTTCAGCGCACCTTGCAGGGCCTCACCGGCCATGTCTTCCAGGCTGCGCTCAAGGTGGCGACCAAAAACGGTCATGGAGATGCCGGCAATATAGATTGTGCTCATTGAAGTGTCCTCGTGATGTTGTTGGTGTAATGGAATGCGATTAAATTTTGCGGCTGCTGTTCTGCCAGTATTCGGCACGCAGCTCCTTCTTCAGCACCTTGCCCACCGGGCTGCGCGGCAGTTGCGCAATGAAGTCGACCGACTTGGGCGCCTTGACCGAGCCCAGCTTTTCCTTGCACAGCGCAATGATTTCCTCAGCGCTGACAGTCTGGCCGGCGTTCAATTCGACCACGGCCTTGACCGCCTCGCCCCACTGCTCGTCAGGCACGCCGATCACAGCGCAGTCCTGCACCGCCGGGTGGCCCCAGATCACCTGCTCGACTTCACTCGGGTAGACGTTGAAGCCACCGGTGATGATCATGTCTTTCTTGCGGTCGGTGATGTGCAGATAGCCTTCGTTGTCGATGTGACCAATGTCGCCGGTGTGCAACCAGCCGTCGATGATGGTCTCGGCGGTTTTTTCCGGGTCCTTGTAGTAGCCCTTCATGACCAGGTCGCCCTTGACGCAGATCTCGCCGGTTTCGCCCTGGGGCAGGATTTCATTGGCGTCGTTCATCATCTCGACGCGAATCAAGTGGTTGGGCCGCCCCACGGACGACAAACGCTGGTCATGGGCCTGCTTGCCGCCGATGAAATGCTCGGCCGGCGGCAGGCCGGAGATGGTGCCGGGCGCTTCGGTCTGGCCGTAGCTGCCGATCATGACCGGGCCGAAGACCTCCAACGCCACTTTGAGTTTTTCCACCGACATGGGCGCCGCCCCGTAGTAGAAATACTTGAGTGAGGACAGGTCCACCTTTTTGTTCAGCTCGGGGATGTCGAGCAGGCGGTAGATCACGGTGGGTGGCAGGAACAGCTCAGTCACCTTGTATTTGGGAATGGCCGCGAGCATCAGCTGCGGGTCAGGCTTGGTGACCACCACCACGGTACCCCCGCGCATGCTGGTGGGCAGTGAGATGATCCCGGCGGTATGGGTCATGGGCGCGGCCACGAGATTGACCGGCTTTTGCTCACCGGTATAAGGCGCATTGATCAGCATGTGGCCCATCGCGGTCTGCACGCTACGGTGCGTATTCATCACGCCCTTGGGCTTGCCGGTGGTGCCGCCGGTGGAGCCCAGCCAGATCACGTCATCGAGATCAACCTTGACCTCCGGTTTGGTTTTGGGCTGCGCCTTCACCCAGTTGTCCAGCGAGACAGCACCCTCGGCTTCGCCATCGATACAGACCCACAGCTTGACCTTGGGCAGTTGCGGGCGAATCGTCGCAATGGCCTCGGCGTAGTAGTGCTGGAAGAACATGATCTCGCAATCGCACATATCGAGGATGTACTGGTTGTCCTCGATGGCATTGCGCGCGCCAACGGGAATCCAGCACAGATTGGCGCGCCACAGGCCCAGCGTGCAGATCCAGGCGGTGACGTCATTGTTCGACCAGACGGCGCCTTTGGTGCCGGCAGCAAAGCCGCCAGCCAGCAGGGCGTGCGCGACTTGGCACGAGAGCTCACCGGCTTCGGTAAAGCTAACGTTGCGCTCGTCTTGAATGTAAGCGATGCCGTTCGGGTTGATATTCCAACCGCGGTCAAAGTGATCAATGATGGCCATGATGCTCTCCTGAATATTGTTATGTTGGTAATCTAACGTGATGTATCACGAGACAACGGATGCTAGTGCATTTCTGAATTTGAAATTCTATTTGCGTGCAATTTTGTGCATGCAGTTTCCTGATAGCCCAGTAGGGTAACTATCGAATTTCCGCAAAATGAAATATTTTTCCGCATCGGCCATTCTCCCTCTCGGGAAAGCCTACCTTGAAGGGGGATGCGTATTCGCAAATAAAAAAAGCCGGAGCCAATTGCTTGGCCCCGGCTCCCAACGCGGACCCTGGGAGAACAGAGTTTGCCCGCTACGGA
>CAZFSH010000337.1:0-2689 GCA_964521935.1 uncultured Propionivibrio sp. | reverse complement strand
TGCCGGTGCCAATGATGAACGTCATCAATGGTGGCGCGCACGCCAACAATAATCTCGACATTCAGGAGTTCATGATTCTGCCCGTCGGCGTCAAGAGTTTCCGTGATGCGCTGCGTTGTGGTGCCGAGGTATTTCACCATCTGAAGAAGTTGGTCGACAAGAAGGGCTACCCAACGACCGTTGGTGACGAAGGCGGTTTTGCCCCGAACGTGTCGGGCAACGACGAAGCTATTGAGCTGATTTTGCGTGCGATTGAGGCGGCGGGTTATACCGCGGGCCAGGATGTTGTCCTTGGTTTGGACTGCGCCAGCTCGGAGTTTTATAAAGATGGCAAGTACCATCTGGCCTCGGAGAAACTGGAGCTGAGCTCTATCGAGTTTGCCGATTACTTGTCGACCTTGGCCGATAAATACCCGATCATCAGTATCGAAGACGGCATGGCCGAAGGTGACTGGGCGGGCTGGAAGAATCTCACCGACAAGTTGGGTAAGAAAGTGCAGATCGTTGGTGATGACTTGTTTGTGACCAACCCGAAGATTCTGAAAGAGGGCATCCAGAAAGGCGTGGCGAACTCGATCCTGATCAAGATCAACCAGATCGGGTCACTGACCGAAACTTTCGCTGCCGTCGAGATGGCCAAGCGCGCCGGATGGACCAACGTGATTTCGCATCGCTCGGGCGAAACCGAAGATTCGACCATCGCGGACATCGCCGTGGGTTTGAACGCCGGCCAGATCAAGACCGGTTCGCTCAGCCGCTCGGATCGTATCGCCAAGTACAACCAGTTGCTGCGCATTGAAGAAGATCTTGGCGACACCGTGACGTATCCCGGCCGCGATGCGTTTTATAACCTGCGTGGTTGATCGACGAAGTCATTGACAGACGCGCGCCCACCATCCGGCATGGTGGGCGCGTTTTTGTTTCTTCGCTCGTATGCGCTGGCCAACTCTCATTCTGCTGATTCTTATTGCCTTGCTGCAATACCCGCTATGGTATGGCAAGGGCGGTTGGTTACGTGTGTGGGACTATGAGGCGCAACTGCGCGCACAGCGCGAGGTCAATCAGTCGTTAGAGCAGCGCAATGCTGGCCTGGATGCGGAAGTCCGTGACCTGAAATCTGGCTACGAAGCGATTGAGGAGCGGGCCCGCTTCGAGCTTGGCTTGGTTAAACCCGGCGAGATTTTTGTCCAGGTGCCGCAGAAATAAGGTGCTTGATAAGGTCAGGGCGCCGTCTCACAGCGACTGACTTTTCGTGGTGGTTACTGAATTAAGCAGGCTTACGCCACACCGCGCACCAAAATCAGCGTCGCAAAGCCCGACGCAATGGTCAGCAGGATATTGCGCCAGCGTGCTGCTACGCCGATGGCGACAATGGCCGCCCAAAGTTTTGCGTTGGCAAGCCCGACTACCAATTGCCCTTGTAGCAGCGCGACATCGGGTACTGTCAGTGCTGTGAGCATGGCGATGGGTACAAAAGGCATGAGGCGACTAAACCATGTCGGCGCCACATAATGGCCCTCGGCGGCGATGAAGCTGTAGCGGATGAGAAAAGTGGCAATGCCGCTCAAGACCATCAGCGTCCAAATATCCAGGCTGGTCAATGTGGTCATGCTGTGCGTCTATCCATGACCGCACCCGCTACTAACCCAAGCAAGGCGGCCAGCAGTAATCCCAGTTTGTACGGCATCGCGGCAAGAAATAGCGCAGCCATGCCAGCAACGAGTGCGGCGGCCATGCGTGCGCGGCTAGTGAGCATCGGCACGACAATGGCAATGAAGGTAAGCGGGAGGGCGAAGTCGAGATCAAGATTGGCCGGTAGTTGAGCGCCAAGCAAGACTCCGGCAATGGTCGCCACTTGCCATCCCGACCATAAACCCAGGCCGCTACCGAGCAGAACCCAATGGGCATTGGCTGGGGTTGGTGTTGCCATCAAACTCGGGAGTGCCGCCGCGTAGGCTTCATCCGTCAGCAGGTAGGCCAAGGCCAGCTTCCAGCGTTGTGGCAACTGTTGTAGCACGGGAGCGACTGACGCGCTGTACAAGGCATGACGTAGATTGACCAGCGCGACAGAACTGAAGGCAATGAGCAGCGGGGCACTGCCACCAATCATTTGTGCCAGCAAAAATTGAGAGGCTCCTGCAAAGACAATCGATGACATCAGGATTGCGGCAAGTGTCGGTATCCCTGCTTGCACGGCGATGACGCCGTAAATAACGCCAAAAGGGGCGACGCCCAAGTGCATGGGTAGGACCGCGCGCAGACCAATCAGAAAGGATGCGCGAGGCGAGGGAGTCGAAATAAGGTCAGACACGATGAGTACGGCACGTCACAAAAAAACAAAACCCACGCAGGATGCCATGAACGGCAGGCTACGTGGGCGGTTATTGCGTATTGCTAAGTTTCTACTGAACGACTAAGCATACTGTCTAAATATAGTCGCTGACTTCGCTGAATTTGTCTGCGCCCGCGAGTCGTTGCGACACTATAAACTCGGCGCGGCCCATGTCACCATGGAACGGAGAACCCTTTATGGTTCTGTGAAAAACTTAACCCATCAGAAATTAGCGCTCGTTCCGATAAGTGTCTCCTTAGTGCGTTATGTTATTTCACAAAAATTGCACGGCTACAAACTCACTGTAGGAGGTGATTAGGTACCTGTCAAAATTATTCGATCAGCTCAATTTGGCCG
>CAZFSH010000336.1:0-2736 GCA_964521935.1 uncultured Propionivibrio sp. | reverse complement strand
GCGCGAAGGCCGCACTACATTTACGCAATTCATCATTGAGGAGCAGCGCCGCACGATCGGCGCGTCGGGCGAGTTCTCATCGCTCCTGTGCGATATCGCCACGGTGTGCAAGGCTATTGGCCATGCGGTCGGGCGTGGTCTGCTCAATGACTTGCCCAGCGGAGAGCTTGGCTATGCCGAGCGTATGCGCGCGGCGGCCAATGACGTGCTTGTCAGCACGCAACTGAGTACCGGTCGTCTGGCTGGCTTGGCCACGTCGGCGCTGACCGACGTACAGACGCCTCCACCCGGTTGTGCGCGGGGGAAATATCTCTTGGTGTGTAATCCCATTGACGTCGATGCCAACCTCACCATCAATATGTCGATGGGGACGCTCTTCTCGATCTTGCGCTCGCCCGCGGGCAGCGCCGAGCCCGGCGACGCGGACTTCCTCCAGCCCGGTACCCAGCAGGTCTGCGCGGGGTTCGCCTTGTACGGGCCGGTGACCATGCTGGTGCTGACCACCGGCAACGGTGTCGATGGCTTCACGCTGGATCGTGAGTTGGGCGATTTCGTGCTCACCCACCCGCACATGCACATTCCTGCGGAATGCACCGAGTTCGCGATCAATGCCTCCAACGAACGTTTTTGGGAGCCGCCGGTCAAACGCTATGTGACGGAATGTTTGGACGGTCACACGGGCTTGCGTGGCAAGGATTTCAATATGCGCTGGGTGGCGTCTCCCGTGGCGGCCACTTTCCGCATCCTCACGCAGGGCGGCATCTATTTGTATCCGCTGGATGAGCGCAATCGCGAGCGTGGCGGCCGAGCCCGCTTGCTCTTCGAGGCCAATCCGATTGCCTTTATTGTTGAGCAGGCGGGCGGACTGGCGGCTACCGGGCGTCAGGCGCGCATCATGGAAGTGGTGCCGACAGCGCTGCATCAGCACGTTCCGCTGATTTTTGGCTCGCGCTACGAAGTTGAGCGTATCGTGAGCCACTATGCGGACTATGTGGCCGGGCGTGACGAACCGTCGCGCTCTCCCTTGTTTGGTACCCGATCCCTTTTTAGAAACTGAGTTTATGTCTGTTAAACACCCTATTGTCGCTATCACGGGATCATCTGGTGCGGGTACCTCGACGGTGACACGCACGTTTCAGCATATTTTCCGTCGCGAGCAACTCAAGGCCGCTATTGTCGAAGGCGATTCCTTTCATCGCTATGACCGTCAGGCCATGAAGCTGGCGCTGGAGGCCTCGCGTCAGTCAGGAAACAACCACTTCAGTCACTTCGGTCCGGAATCCAATCTGCTGGATGAGTTGGCGGCTTTGTTCAAGCGATATGGCGAGAACGGTACAGGCCAGTTGCGCAAATACCTGCATAACGAGGAAGAGGCGGCGCCTTACGCGCAGGAGCCCGGCACTTTCACCCCGTGGGAAGACATCCCCGCCGGCACCGATCTCCTGTTTTACGAGGGATTACACGGCGCAGCGGTGACTGACACGGCCGATGTCGCACAGCACGCCGATCTGCTTGTGGGCGTAGTGCCTATCATCAACCTCGAATGGATACAAAAGCTGCAGCGGGACAAAAATCAGCGCGGCTACTCGACCGAGGCAGTGGTCGACACCATATTGCGTCGCATGCCCGATTACGTGAACTACATCACGCCCCAATTTGGACGCACCCACATCAATTTTCAGCGTGTGCCGACGGTGGATACCTCCAATCCCTTCATTGCGCGTGATATTCCCACCGCCGATGAAAGCTTTGTGGTGATCCGCTTTGCCAATCCGCGCGGCATTGATTTCCCTTATTTATTAGGGATGATCAAGGATTCCTTCATGTCGCGTGCGAACATCATCGTGGTGCCCGGCGGCAAAATGGAGCTGGCGATGCAGTTGATTTTTACCCCCTTGATCCTGCGCCTGATGGAAAACCGCCGCCGCGCTTAGTTCGCGCTGGCCCGTTGCCGCAGGGCAACAAAATCACCCTACCCCCTAGCGCATTTCTCCCGGTTTGGCCGATAATCACCGGCTTCCCGGGTGGATGCGCTTTTTTCGTCCGCCTCGACTGTCGATAGTGCGAAAGTGAGCCATGCAAGCGCCTAAATTCAATCCTGTCACCGGTGCCATTCGTGCACTCGCCATGGATGCCGTGCAAAAAGCCAATTCCGGGCACCCCGGCGCCCCGATGGGCATGGCTGAAATTGCCGATGTGTTGTGGAACCGCCATCTGCGCCACAACCCGACCGACCCGACCTGGGCGAATCGCGACCGTTTTGTGCTCTCGAATGGCCACGGCTCAATGCTGATTTACGCGCTGCTGCATCTCTCCGGCTACGACGTCAGCATCGACGACCTGAAAAACTTCCGCCAGCTGCACAGTAAGACTCCTGGTCACCCGGAAGTCGGCTACACGCCTGGCGTCGAGACGACTACCGGCCCGCTCGGGCAGGGCATCAGCAATGCCGTGGGCATGGCGCTGGCCGAAAAGCTGCTGGCCAAGCAGTTCAACCGCCCGGGTTACGACATCGTCGACCACTTCACCTATGTCTTCCTCGGTGATGGCTGCCTGATGGAAGGTATTTCGCACGAAGTCTGTTCGCTTGCCGGGACCTGGGGCCTGAACAAACTGGTGGCGTTCTACGACGACAACGGTATTTCCAGTGATGGCCATGTTGAAGGCTGGTTCACTGACAATACGCCGGAGCGCTTCCATGCCTATGGCTGGCAGGTAATTCGCGGGATTGATGGC
>CAZFSH010000335.1:0-2738 GCA_964521935.1 uncultured Propionivibrio sp. | reverse complement strand
TGCTCTAGGCCATAGACGATGCTGGAGCGGATTCTCGGCATCGTCTTTCCAATTTATGGCATCGTCGCCTTAGGCTTTGCCTACGGGCGCTGGAAGCAGCCGAACATGGCGTTTGCCAACCAGCTCAACATGGACATTTTTGTCCCGGCACTCGTTTTTGCTGCGCTGGCCAACAAGTCATTCGACATCACCAACCACCTGCCTTTGCTCAGCGGCGCACTGCTGGTCGTGCTGGGCTCAGGGGTGTTGGCGGTGCCCGTTGCACGCTGGCTGCGGGTGCCGATTAACACCTTCGTGCCGCCCATGATGTTCACCAATTCGGGCAACATGGGCTTGCCCTTGGCGGTTCTGGCTTTTGGCGAAGCCGCGCTGCCGGCGGCGGTGGTGCTGTTTTTCGTTGAAAACACCCTGCATTACAGTTTGGGTACGTGGATGCTGGATCACAAGGCACGGCTATGGTTGTTATGGCGAGTGCCGGTCAATGCGGCGGCTATTGCGGGTTTGGCTGTGAGTATGTGGCACTTGCCTTTATGGCAGCCGGCGTGGATCGGCGTCAAGATGCTTGGTGACGTGTCCATCCCTTTGCTGCTTTTTTCGCTCGGGGTGCGTTTGACCGAAAGTCGGCTGGGCGACTGGAAAATTAGTCTGGTAGGTGCCCTGGTAGCGCCTGCATCGGGCCTACTGATGGCGGTGAGTGCGGCGTACTTGCTTGATCTGAATTCGCGCGATACGGCGATGTTGCTGCTCTTTGGCACTCTGCCACCAGCGGTACTCAATTACGTGTTTGCCGAGCGCTACCAGCAGGAGCCGGCGCGCGTGGCATCCATCGTCATGGTCGGCAACACGGTATCGCTGATCACGATACCGGTGTGCTTGGCCTGGGTGCTACGGTAGTAACTGCTCCAGCGCAAACAGGTCTTCAACCCGCTCGCGTTTGCGGATCAGGTGGCACTGGTGACCATCAACCATCACCTCTGCGGCGCGTGGCCGGGTGTTGTAGTTCGAGGCCATTGACATGCCGTAGGCGCCGGCTGACAGCGCCGCCAGCAAGTCGCCTTCGGCAATCGCCAGCGACCTGTCTTGGCCAATGAAATCGCCGGATTCGCACACTGGCCCCACTACGTCATAAATCGCAGTTTCGGGCGCCGTGTCACAGCGACTGACTTTTACGATGTCATGCCAGGCGTCATACAAAGCCGGGCGCATCAGGTCGTTCATGGCGGCATCCACGATGGCGAAATTTTTTGTCTCGCCATGCTTGATCACGCAAACCCGAGTCAGCAACAGCCCGGCGTTGCCGACCAGCGACCGCCCCGGTTCCATGATCACGTGTTCGGAGCGTGTTGCCAGGCGGCTGAGAATGGGGGCGAGATAGTCCTGCGCCGCGGGCGCCGGTTCATCGGCCTGATAGGTGATTCCCATGCCACCGCCCACGTCAATGTGTTGCAGACGGATATCGTCTTTGGCGAGCGCATCGACCAAGGCAATTAGCTTGTCGGTCGCTTCGGCTGCGGGTGCTGGGTCGAGCAGTTGCGAGCCGATATGGCAGTCGATGCCTGTAATGCGCAGATTCGGCAGCGTTGCGGCCAGGCGATACACGGCGTGCGCGTCGCCAAAGGCAATGCCGAACTTGTTCGACTTCAGGCCGGTGGAAATATAAGGATGCGTCTTCGCGTCCACATCGGGATTCACGCGCAGCGAGATCGGCGCGCTCAGGCCCAACTGGCCGGCGATGCGATTGAGTGTATGCAACTCGCTGACCGATTCCACGTTGAAGCAATGAATGCCCAAGCGCAAAGCGATGCGCATGTCCTCATCACTTTTTGCCACGCCCGAGAAAACAACCTTGCTCGCGTCACCGCCCGCCGCCATGACGCGGGCAAGCTCGCCGCCGGAGACGATGTCAAACCCGGCACCTAGTCGGGCAAACAGATTCAGTACCGCAATATTGGAATTGGCTTTCACCGCATAACAGATCAGCGATCGCTCGCTCAGTCCATGCTGCTCCAACGCGCTGCGGTAGGCGAAGTAGGCCGCTTCCAGGGCCGTACGTGAATACACGTAGCAGGGCGTTGAAAACTCCTGCGCTATTTTGCTCAGCGCGACGTCTTCGACTAGTCCGCCCTCAGCTCCGAGAGAAATCAAGCCCATGATGGGGTACTCACTGTGTTGGTGGCATTAGGATTGGGCAAGTAGAGCGGCCCTTTGGTGCCGCAAGCGGCCAGCGTCAGAACAATGAGGGATGCTAGGATGATGCGCATGGATAAACGAAAGCAGCAAAAATGAACAAGGATGCTAACACGCTATGAATGAACAGGAATTCACTGCGCTCGCTGATCGCGAACTGGCGGCGCTGGAAGTCGCATTGGAAGCCGCTGCCGATGACTTTGACCTGGAAACAAAACCGGGAGGCATCCTCGAAGTCGAGTTCGCCAATGGCAGTAAGGTGATTATCAATCGCCACGTTGCCGCACGCGAAATCTGGGTGGCTGCCCGCTCCGGCGGTTTTCATTTTGCGGCGCAGGGCGATCAATGGCTCTCTGCTCGCGATGGCGCTGAATTGTGGAGCCTGCTCTCGCGCTGCCTGAGTGAGCAGGCCGGTACGACCGTCAATCTGCACCGCCCATAAAGTAATCACAAAATCTGCTTGCGATAATTGCTGTCTTGCAGCATAATCTTGCTTCTCTGACGCGGGGTGGAGCAGTCTGGCAGCTCGTCGGGCTCATAACCCGAAGGTC
>CAZFSH010000334.1:0-2747 GCA_964521935.1 uncultured Propionivibrio sp. | reverse complement strand
CATGTACACCAAGTTCATTGTGGTTGTGGACGACGATGTGGATGTACGCGACTGGAAGGAAGTGATCTGGGCGATGACCACGCGCGTCGACGCCAAACGCGATACGCATTTCGCCGAAAACACGCCGATCGATTACCTTGACTTCGCCTCGCCGGTCGCCGGCCTGGGCAGCAAAATGGGCATCGATGCGACCAACAAATGGCCGGGTGAAACCGACCGTGAATGGGGGCGTACCATCGTCATGGATGCCGCCGTCAAGGCGCGCGTCGATTCAATCTGGAAGGAGCTGGGACTATGACCATTTATGACGCGAACGGGGTGGTAATTTCCCCGAACAATGATGAGGGTGCGCGGGCCTGGTGTCATGTGATGTACGGCCTGCATGCGCTCTCGGCAATTTCTGGCATCTTGACCTCCGCCACCATCGTCGGCGCCTTTGTTTTTGGCTGGCCGTCGATCATTGCCGTGATCATCAATTACGTCACGGCGGGTCGTGTAGCCGATACCTGGCTGGAATCGCACTGGCGCTGGCAGTTGCGCACTTTCTGGATCGCCGCGCTGTGGGGCGTGATAGCGCTGGTGCTGACCATCACCATCATCGGCATCCCCTTTGCGTGGCTCGCGCTGGTCGCCACCGGCATTTGGGTGTTGTACCGCGTGATTCGCGGCTGGATGGCTTTATTGGCGCGGGAAGCACTGCCCCAGCTCTGAGACAGGGGCAGGGGCTGACGCTGACGCGCCGGCATTGCGCTACTTGCTCGGGTTGATCAGAAACTTTTCACCCGTCGTACGCTTGCCGTAGATTGCGATGGCCTGCGGGTCCAGTGCCTCGGCCAGCGAAATTTCCTTGGCGTAGTGGCTGGCGAAAGTGGTCGTCAGTTCCGCCAACACGCGTTGTTGGAGAACCTGGGCGGCCTCCTTGCCGATCTTTTCCAGATAGAGCGGCAGCAGCCAGCCGCCGATCGCGTAGGCGGTGCCGAAATTGCGCTTCAACACCGTCGGTCCCATGTCCAGCGTGCCGTAGAGATACGCTTGCTTGAGTTTGGTCGAACCGTAACGGCTGTAGGTTTTGGCGTTGCGGTTGGCGGCGACTTCCATGCCGGCCAGAATCTGGCTGACCAGATTGCCGCCGCCGATGGCGTCGAAGGCCAGGGTCGCGCCGGTTTCCGTCAGCTGCTCAGTTAGGTCATCGGTGAAATTGTCGGCGCTGGAGTTGCAGACATGCGTCGCACCCAGGTCGCGCAGCAGTTGTGCCTGCGCCTCGTTGCGCACAATGTTAACCAGCGGTATGCCATCCTTCAGGCAGAGTTTGTTCAGCATCTGCCCCAGATTGCTCGCTGCCGCGGTATGTACCAAGCCGCTATGCCCTTCACGATGCATCGCGTCCACCATGCTCAAGGCAGTGAGTGGGTTGACGAAGATGGAGGCGCCCTGAGCCGCTGTGATGCCGTCGGGAAGTACCACGCATTGGGCGGCCTGAAGGCAGCGCAGTTGCGTGTACATGCCGCCGCCAAACGCGGCGACCAACTTGCCCATGAGCGCTTGCGCAGCGGCTGAGCTGCCCGCCTCCACAACGCGCCCAGCCCCTTCATTGCCCACGGGCAGGGCCACATCAACGCGCGCGGCCATGGCCTTCATGGCGGCGGGCGGAATGCTGGCGACGACAGCCGGCTCGCTGGGGCTACCGCTATCGCTTTCCTTCTGGCGTAGCGTGCTCAGGTCCGCCGGGCCAAAGAGCAAACCGAGGTCGGAGGGATTGAGCGGCGTTGCCAGCATTTGCACAATGACCTCGTCGGCGCCGGGTGCGGCGAGGGTCTCCGGTCGAAGTGTGATCTCGAGTTCGCCATTGGCTTTGACCAATGAACGCAGTTGTAGCCCAGTTCTGAGTGCTTGTGACATCTGATTCCTTTAAGTGCCGAGATGACGTATGTCGTCAGCTTACCCGCGATTGGCGTGACAGTCCGTTGAGCCGTAGATCACGCGTGCATCACGCCGCCAGTTTCGCCGTCAGCGTGGCTACTGGTAGGCTCAGTCGGTTGCCCCCACTGAGCAGCGCTTTGACCGAGGCGGTGACGATGTTGTTGTCCAGCCCGACGCCGTAGCGCTCGCAGCCACCGGCGCTTGGCGCCAGTTTCAGGAAGGCGTATGCCTGAGCGTCGCCGGCTTCCTTGCTGGGGCGCACTGAGCGCTCTTTGTAACTGCGCACTTGCACATCAATTCCGGCACTGGCCAGGGCGTGTACGGCGGCATCAATCCTGAGTCTGTGCACATGGCCAATTACCCACGCCAAATGCCCCTGAATGGCGGAGCTGGCGAATAAGAGTGTGGCAAGAATTCGCATAAAAACCTAACGTAGAAGTGAGGGGCGCGCCGCAGCTTTATCGCGGCGCGTCCCCTCGACTGCCGGGTTGGGTTTCGGCCGCCAGAGGATAGATTCCACTATCGGCACTCGGATTCAAAGCAATTCAAAGAATCTTTGATTTCCCACTTTCGAGTAGTGAATTTTGACCCCTCGCGCTTTGAGTTCTTCGATGACCTCATTTTGTATTCTCCCTAGCGAGGTATGTACGCCCCCAATCTCGTCTGTGATCTCTTTAGGCTTGAACTTGAAAGGTCTCGTTTTGCATGTTCGGCTTTGTTTTTCCAGCCAGGTAATTGCCTTGTTTTTGAGTTCTGTATTGGTCATGTTGTTCGTAAGCAACCGGCGAAGTCAGGTTGACGCCGGCGCCGAAGTTCAGGCGGCCTGC
>CAZFSH010000333.1:0-2755 GCA_964521935.1 uncultured Propionivibrio sp. | reverse complement strand
TGCTTTTCGATGAATTGGCGACGATAGGCTTGGGCTAAGAGTTCGTCGGTAGCCATACGAATACGTGCACTGAGCACGGGGTCGCTGGCCAGGTTGAGCGACTTGGCCTGCTGCACCTGCAGCTCGCGAACCGCCAGCTGATTGCGCACTGCCGCTTCAGTATCGGCATTTACCGTGCCACCAGCCGCTTTGCGCTCGGCCAGAATAATTTGGGCTTGGATTGCCGGAACCGGGACACCATTGACGGTAACGACCGCTTTTTCTGCTGTTTTTTCTGACTTTTTCTCTGTTGTCGTTTGGGTTTTCGCCGCAAAAACGGGGGCAGACAGCAGGAAAAAACTGGCAAGGATAAGGGGTTTGGCGTTCATAAGGAAACCTTTTCGGGGAGATGTTCTGCATGGGACCGCGCCCATAAATGCGCCGGGATATTAGCAAACTAGCTACATCGAATACCGTCTGGCTGGCTACTTTTTGGCGGTGGCATCAATCATCGCGGCGACGCCCGCCTTGACACCCGGGCGATCCAGCGAGGTCACGACCAGATCGCCTTCCGCCACGCCTTCGATGATCTCGCTGTGCTCCCAATTGGCAATACCGACCTTCACGGGGCGCTCGACCAAGACGCCATCACTACCCAGCACCAACACCTTGTTGCCTTCGCTGAGTGCAGCGGTGGGCACGCGCAAGACGTTTTCCCGCCGCTGCAACACAATCTCGACGTCAGCGCTGTAACCCACTAGTAGCGGGCTTGCCGTCTCACGCAAGCTGAGTTTTTCCGCGAAATCGACTTCTACATCGACCGTACGCGCCTGCTTTTCCACCGCCGACACATAGGGTGCGACACGCCGTACCTTGCCGGCAAGCGGTTTTCCTGGCATGGCATCGAGATTGATACGTACTGGCTGACCAATAGCGATCTTGGGCGCATCGACTTCATCCATGGGCGCATTGATGTAGAGGCAGGACTCATCGATCAGGTCAATCGCCGGTGGCGTGGGTACGCCGGGGGGCGATGGGGTTGAATATTCGCCCAACTCACCAACAATCTTGGCCACCGTGCCATCAAAGGGTGCGTACAAGCTGGTACGCCCCTGCTCGGCGCGCGTCACTTGTATACGGGCTTGCGCTTGCGCGACGTCAGCCTTGGCGGTTTCGCAGGCAGCGGAACGGGCATCCGCTTCTGTACGGGCGGCATCTTCACGCGAGCTGGAAATAAAGCCTTTGGCGCGCAGATCGGACTGCCGATTCGCCTCGCGCAGGGCATTGGCCGCGACCGTGCACGCCTCGGTAACGCGTTTTTTGCTCATCTCGCGCTGCGACTCCGCCAGGCTCTGCTGCGCTTTTTGGTCGTCGTTCCACAATTTCATCAACAACTGGCCGCGCTTGACGTGGTCGCCCTCTTTGACGCCGAGGTATTCGATACGCCCACCCATGATGGTGGACAGTTTGGTGCGCTGGCAGGCCTCAACAGTGCCGGCACGGGTATTGACCACACTGGATTCCACGACGCCGCGCTCCACAGCCCGCACCGCGACAGAAATCGGTTTGGGTCGGGTCAGCCAGGCCACACCTGCGCCAATGCTCGCCAAAACAAGAAGCGCCAGAACAATGCGGCGGCCGGTAAAACGTGAAACGGTAGCGGATGTCATAGCGAAGATTATGGATTTATTTCAGTCACTTGAGTCAGCTTTGTGGGGAAAAAACGACGCACGGATAGTCAATATGCTCTAAACAGACGGTGCAACAGCCGGTCTAATCCGCCTCGTCGTAGATCACCCCCCAGCCCGGAACGAATCCCCCGGGCGGCGATTGCCACCCCTGCGCAATCGTGTTCACTGGCTTGACGCTATCGCTGCGCAACACCGCATCACGATACAACAGCGACAGCACAAGCACGGAAAGGAGGAATCATGTTGCACGCAAAACATCCCCTGACGAGCTTCGTCACCGGTCTGGTACAAGGTCTATTCCGTGCCGGACACCTGTTTTTAATCGCTCTGGGTTTGGTTGCCCTGACCCAGGTTATTCCCGTCCCACACGGCAAGCAACACGCCATTGATGCCATGGGCGGCACGATGGGAAGGACTACGGCCGGCTCCGATCCGGCAATGTTCATGGCAAACAACGCACCGGCAAACCCGGCGGCGCAGTGGTTTGCCGCCGTGCAAGCGGGCATTGCCCAACTTGCGGACACCCTGGGGCGTGGAGCCGTTGCTGTAGCGCTGCCTCAACCGGCCATCGCTGCGATGACCGCCACGCCACCGGTACGCGAAACGTCACCGGCAACAACACGCCTCACCAGCTATCTGGCCGCACGCTATCGCGTGTCGGACCAAGTCGTGGAAGGCTTGGTGATTACGGCGCAAGAAACCGGCAAAGAGCTAAACGTTGACCCACTGTTGATCATTTCGGTCATGGCGGTCGAATCCAGCTTCAACCCGCTGTCTGAGAGCAAGTTTGGCGCACAGGGATTGATGCAGGTAATCCCGAAATACCACATGGACAAGATCGCCGATGACGCGGGCGAACTTGCGCTCTTCCATCCCGAAACCAACATCCGTGTTGGCACCTTAGTGCTGCGCGAATACATTCGCCGTTACGGCTCCGTCGAAGCCGCTCTGCAAAACTACGCGGGGGCACCCAACGACCCCGAAACCGGCTACGCGCGAAAAGTGCTAGGCACACGCGACAGACTGGCGCAAACCATGCGCGGGTAAAACTCGTTCAACATGCTCACTGTCGAACAGTTTTTTGT
>CAZFSH010000332.1:0-2786 GCA_964521935.1 uncultured Propionivibrio sp. | reverse complement strand
TGTTGACGCGCATCGAAAATTGACCATTTAAGCGAGCGAATGCGCGCTGAAAATTGACCAGGGTAATTAACCTCCGCTGTTCATTATTTGAACAGGGTGTCACGGGAGATGATTACCATGAAGGATCTAGGAAGGATTCGACGCTGGTACTACCGGGATGGCATGAGCATCTCGGCGATAGTGAAGAAGAGTGGTTACGCCAGGAACACGGTCAAGGCCTGGTTGAAAGCCGCGGAAGGGACGGAGCCGAAATACCGTCGTCGTTCGGCAACCGACAGCAAGATTGAGCCCTACGCAGCACGGCTGACCAAAGCGTTGGAAACCGATGCACGCCGACCGAAGCGTGATCGACGCACCGCACTCAAATTGTTCGGAGAAATCAAAGCCACTGGTTTTAGCGGCAGCTACAGTCGCGTTACCGCCTTTGTCCGGCAATGGAAACTGGATGGTGGTCAGGTCAAAGCGACGGCGTATGTACCGCTGCGCTTTGAACTGGGGGAAGCTTTCCAGTTTGACTGGAGCGAAGAACGGCTGATCATTGGTGGGGTTTGGCGCAAGGTGCTCGCCGCCCACCTCAAGCTGTGCGCCAGTCGTGCCTTTGTCGTGCAGGCGTATCCGAGCCAAAGTCACGAAATGCTCTTTGATGCGCACACCCGATCATTTATTGCACTGGGTGGTATTCCCCGGCGTGGCATTTACGACAACATGAAGACGGCAGTCGATCGCGTTCATAAGGGCAAAGGCCGAGCCATCAACACCCGCTTTGCCGCCATGGCCTCGCACTACCTGTTTGATCCCGACTTCTGCAATGTCGCCAGCGGTTGGGAGAAAGGCGTGGTCGAGAAGAACGTACAGGACAGCCGGCCACGCATTTGGCAGGAGGCCGCCAAGGAACGCTTTGGCAGCTTTACCGAACTGAACCTGTGGCTGCTGGCACGCTGCCGGGCGTTATGGCACGAACTGCGGCATACCGAGTATGGCGACTTGACCATCGCCGAGATGCTCGAACACGAGCAGCCGAGCCTCATGCCCATGGTTGCTACCTTTGATGGCTATGTGGAAACCATTGGCAAGGTATCGAGCACGTGCCTCGTCAATGTCGATCGCAGCCGCTACTCCGTACCGTGCGAATTTGTCGGCCAGATCGTCAGTATCCGTATTTATCCCGAGCGCATTGACCTCGTCGCCCACGAGCGCGTCGTTGCCAGCCATCTACGTGCCCTTGAGCGGGACAAGACGCGCTATGACTGGCAGCACTACATTCCGATCATTGAGCGTAAGCCGGGTGCGCTGCGTAATGGTGCCCCGTTCGCTGACATGCCGGAGCCACTGCTGCGTTTGCGTAGCCTGTTACTCAAGCGCGAAGGTGGCGACCGGTTGATGGCCAGGATATTGGCAACGGTACCCAAGTCAGGTCTGGAAACGGTGCTGGTAGCCGTCGAACTGGTCCTTGAATCCGGCAATCCCAGCCCTGAACATATCGAGAATGTGCTCAATCGGCTGAAGACAGCCCCAGTGCCAGAGAACGTGGATACCTTGCTCGAAGTAAGTGAAGTCCCGATTGCCGACACTGGGCGCTATGACCGTTTGCGCGAGGAGCTTAGCCATGCGTGAAATCGAGGCAGAGCTGAAGTCACTACGCTTGTACGGCATGGTCGATGCGTGGGTGGAACTGCAAGGGCAGGATGTGCAGGCCAGCACTGAGGGACGATGGTTGCTGGAGCACCTGCTGGCGGCGGAACACACGGATCGGGCAGTTCGCTCGATCAATTATCAAATTCATAGCGCCAAGTTTCCGGTGCATCGTGATCTTGCCGGCTTTGAGTTTGAGCAGTCCAAAGTCGATCGGGGCTTGATCACTGAACTGTCTGACCTATCCTTTACCGAGGCTGCACATAACGTCGTGTTTATTGGTGGCACGGGCACAGGCAAGACGCATCTAGCGACGGCACTCGGCATCTCGGGAATTACGCATCACAGCAAGCGGGTGCGGTATTACTCGACGGTGGATCTGGTCAATCTCTTGGAGCAAGAAAAAGCCTCGGGCAAGGCAGGTAAATTGGCCTTCGCGCTGCTCAGAATGGATTTGGTAATTCTGGATGAACTGGGTTACTTGCCGTTCAGTCAGGCCGGTGGTGCCTTGCTGTTTCATCTGCTCTCCAAACTCTACGAGCACACCAGCGTGATGATTACGACCAACCTGACCTTCGGGGAGTGGCCCAGCGTGTTTGGCGATGCCAAGCTGACGACAGCGCTTCTCGATCGACTGACCCACCACTGCCATATCGTGGAAACGGGCAACGAGTCGTATCGCTTTCGTCACAGCACCACCACGGCCAAGAAACGGATTAAGGCCCGGGAGCAGACCAAACGTCCGTCGGCTGAGGAAACACCGTGACGGCCGCGATGGGAAATCCATTCCGGGCTACGCCCTCCATGGCTTCCCCATCGCACGGGGAATGCTTACGCTACATCGCCATCAGGAAGGGAGGCAACTGACCAGATACGCTACACTTATCCACAGCCCACCTGAAAAAAGGTGGCTATAGCCCCTGGTCAAAATTCAATGCGCAGGGCTGGTCAGTTTTAGATGCGCGCGGACAACCTACCCCGTCTGCCACAAGTAGCGCCAATAGGGCGGTGTATTGCTGAAATCTGCTTACATGGGCGCTTACACGACCCGCAAAATGCAACAAGGGCTTACCCGATTGCTCGCGTAAGCCCTTGTTTTATTTGGTTGCGGGGACAGGATTTGAACCTGTGACCTTCGGGTTATGAGCCCGACG
>CAZFSH010000331.1:0-2793 GCA_964521935.1 uncultured Propionivibrio sp. | reverse complement strand
TCTTCAAAGAAGCAGCGCAGACCGTGATTGAACGCCGCCTGATGCTCGGGACGAATCTCCGGTGTGATGGCGTTGGCTGAGCGCAGGGCCAAGCTGTTGGGCAGGTATTCCTTAATCGCGACCGGGATTTCGCTGGCATCGTGCCCCAGGTACACAATAGAAAACCCGCCGTGCGACAGTTGCCGGTCGATACGGTAGTTTTCCAGCTGAAATCCTGCGGGCAGGGGATGGTTGGCTTGCGACATGTTCGTCTTATACTAATCCGCGATTTTCCCTGCCGCCAGCACTGCCTGTCCAGTGCTTCCGCATAAAAACCACAAAATCACCACAATAACTATGAGGAGTCCGCTTTATGTCCGTCGCCGTCAAGTCGCCATTGGAGATGTTTTACCAGTGGGAACGCGAAACACCGAGCAAAGTCTTTTTGCGCCAACCCACGGCCTTGCAATGGACGGACTACACCTGGGCGCAGTATGCCGATCAGGTGCGCCGGGTGGCGGCGTTTATTCGCGCGCAGAATTTCCCTGCCGGCTCGCGCATCGCCTCATGGAGCGGTAACAGCAAAGACTGGTTGGTGGTTGATCTGGCGATCAGCCTCGCTGGCCATATCAGCGTGCCGCTGTATCCGGGGCAGGACATTGCTTCCGCGCGCTACATTTTTGAGCACAGCGAGAGCCGCATGGTGTTCGTCGGTAGTTTTGATCAATTCGCCCGCGCCGATGAGGCGATTCCTGAAGGCGTGATGCGTGTGGCCATGATCGGTGCCAAGGTGCCCTGTCAGCACAGTATCGACGAGATCATTCGCTCAACGCCACCCTATACCGAATCGCCCGTGCCCGATCCCGAGGCGATCTGGACGCTCGTGTATACCTCGGGCACGACCGGTAACCCCAAGGGCGTGATCCACAACCACAGCACGCCGGGCTATGTGTGCCCCGATCTGAACGGTGTGTTCAAGAACGATGGTAATTCGCGCTTCTTCAGCTACCTGCCCATGTCGCACATTGCCGAGCGTATTTTGGTGGGCATGGCCGGTGTGTATAGCAACGGTGTGATCTCGTTCTCGGAAGGTTTGGCGACCTTTGCCGAGGAACTGCGCTCGGTACAGCCGACCTTCTTCTTCTCGGTGCCGCGTTTGTGGATCAAATTCAAGGAGGGTGTCGATGCCAAGATTCCACCGGCCATGCAGGCACATTTGAGCCCGGAGCAAAAGCAGGGAATCGCGCGGCAATTGGGCCTGGCCGAGGCGAAATACATCATCACGGGGTCGGCACCGTGCCCGCACGATGTGCAGCAATGGTTTATCGATATGGGCATGCTGTTGCGGGATGGCTATGGCATGACCGAAAACTGCATTCATGGCGTGGGCTGGATCCACAATGATCAGCCGAAAGTCGGCTGCATCGGTCGCCCCTTCAGTGAGCGCGTGAAAGTGAAGCTCACCGCCGATGGCGAAATCTGCTTCCAGAGTCAGGCGGTCATGAAGGGCTATTACAAAGAGCCGGAAAAGACCGCGGAAGTGCTGGTCGATGGCTGGTACCACACCGGCGACTCGGGGCGCTTTGATGAAGACGGCAACTTGTGGATTACCGGTCGCGTCTCGGAAGTTTTCAAGACCACCAAGGGCAAGTTCATCCGTCCGACCAATCTGGAGAATCTGTTTGGCCGCAGCGAATTGCTCGCCCAGTTCTGTGTGTTCGGACACGGTCTGGACCAGCCTGCCGTAGTGGTGACCTTGTCCGAGTCGGGCAAAAAGCTCGATCGCGACACGGTCAGCGCACGCCTCTCCGCCTTGCTCGATGAGATCAACACCGAACTGCCCCCTTGGGAAAAAATCCCGCGCATCTTTGTCGCGGGCGACGAATGGACAATTGACAACGGCATGCTGACCCCGACCATGAAACTGAAACGCAAATTCATTGAACAACGGTTCCGCGCGCACATCGAAGCCGATCACGGCAAGACCGCGGTCGTGTTCGAGTAAGGTAGCGCGATGTCGGCGATTTACAGCATGACCGGCTATGCCGCGAGCGCGTGTGACCTCGGTCATGCCATTGTTAACCTGGAACTGAAAAGCGTTAACTCGCGCTTTCTCGACATCGGTTTTCGCTTGGGCGAAGAACTGCGTGCGCTGGAAATGCCCCTGCGCGAGCGCGTTTCCGAGCGCATTGGTCGAGGCAAGATCGAATGTCGCGGCTATCAGCAAAGCCAGTCTTCCACCACCACGAAACGCACGCCCAACGCGGCGGTATTGGACGAGCTGGCCAGTATCGAAGCAGCCGTGCGCCAAAAGCTGCCCCAGGCGGGTGCGCTCTCGGTTGCCGAAGTGTTGCGCTGGCCGGGCGTGCTCGATGACGCCACCGTCGATGCCGATAAATTTCAGAAGCAGGTACTGGCCAGCTTTGCCAGTTTGCTTGACGAGTTTCTCGCCAGCCGCGAGCGTGAGGGTGCCAAGCTCGTTGCCGTGTTGCGCGAAAAAGCCGCGGCCATGCGCGCGCATGTCGCCACGGTCGAACCGAAAGTGCCCGTGGCGATCGCCGCGTATCAGGAACGCTTGTCGACCAAGCTGCGCGAAGCTGTCGCGGCGCTCGATGAAGATCGTATTCGTCAGGAAGTCGGGGTCTTTGCCGCCAAGGTCGATGTCGCCGAAGAACTGGCGCGCTTGCGTACGCATCTGGACGAAGTGGAGCGCGTGTTGAACAAAGGCGGCCCGGTGGGCAAGCGACTGGATTTTCTGATGCAGGAGCTGAATCGTGAGGCCAATACGCTGTCCTCAAAATCGGTGTCGACCGA
>CAZFSH010000330.1:0-2803 GCA_964521935.1 uncultured Propionivibrio sp. | reverse complement strand
TGAGCGGCGAGGGGTAGTATGAGAAAGTCACGATCCTATTTCACCACGAAACGATCAGGCGTGAAACCAGCGTATCGCTGCGGCTGACTTTGCGCGGATCTTTGTCGCTTGGCTCAGCGTAAGTAGTCAAGCAGTAAGGCATTGACGGCGTTGGGCGCGGTGAGTTGCAGCCAGTGGTTGGCTTTCTTGACTCGTTCATAGCGGAACCCTCGGGCGGCGAAGTCGGCTGAATGGCGCATCTGCCCCTCGCTCAAGAACAGATCGCCCTCACTCCACACGCCCATCACCGGCACCTGAACTGCCGGCCAGTCAGATTTGAAAAGCAGGCGCAGATTGGCGCGGTAGTAGTTGAAGCCGGCGGTCAGACGGCCCGGTCGTGCATAGCGCTCGGCGACATCTGGAAACCCCGTAGGGAACTGCATCATCAGGCGCATGGCGGCCCAGTTGAAGGCGCGTACGAAGGCTTCGGTGATGCCGCGTAACTGGATCAGCCAGACGTAATAGCCCTTGATTTTTTGTTCGATGCCGCCGGTGGCGTAGGCATTGGGGTGGCCGAACGAGAGCGCGGCATAGCGTTCAATGCGTTCGGGGTGGCGCAGACACAGATGCCAGCAAATCACCGCTCCCCAGTCGTGCCCGACCAAGCGCACTTTGCTCAGGCCAAGCTGGTCGAGTAAGGCGACCAGATCCTTGACCAGGTAGTCGATGTGATAGTCAGCCACCGCAGGAAGCATGTCGGACTCGCCGCAGCCGCGCGTATCGGGTGCGATGACCCGATAGCCGGAAGCGACCAAGGCAGGAATCTGGTGACGCCAGACGTCGTGGCAATCGGGAAAGCCATGCACCAGTAGTACCGGCGGACCATCGCCGGCCGTCAAGACATTCATGTCGATATTGTTGATGCGGTATATCGTGGTGTCGAACTTCATGGTGTCTCCTGCTGCTGGCCGTAGCCGCTCATAGCTGCCCGTAGCCGCACTTAGCGCCCGCTTAGCGCTGCAAAGAACCGGCGCACCTTTTCGCTGAACGAATTTTCTTTTTCTAACCGCCGTGCTTCTTCTGCCTTGGCCGCCGCCGCGGCCTCAGCCTCGGCTTGCTGGCGCAAACGCGCCTCGCGCTCTTCCTTCTCGCGGGCTTTTTTTGCTACTTTGGCGTCAATTTTTGCCGCTTTCTCGGCATAGGCCTGCGCACGCTCATTACTCTTGGCCAGGTAGCTGGCATCCTGCGCACGCCGTGCTGCATCGGCCTGCTGTTTGGCGCTACGTTCCTGCTCACGTTGCGCCCGCTGCGCCTGAAAATCGGCGACACGTTGGCGTTCATCTGCCTCGCGCTGTGGCGCATTTTCGGCTTCTTGCCGCGCCTTGTCGGCTTTCTCTGTCGCCTGGGCTTGTCGCTTCAGTTGATGGGCACGCAACTCCAGCGCATCGGCTTCGCGCAGCGCCGCTTTGTGCCGCGCCGTGGCCTGATCGATACAGCGGTTAACCTGAAACTCTTCATAGCAGGGGCGCTTTTCTGCGGTATAGCGTGCATCAGCGCTGGCTTTGATCTGTTTGGCTTGCTCCGAGAGAGCTAGGCTTTGCGCGTTCAGGGCGTCGACACTCTCTGCCTGAGCCAGCGTGCTGAACATGACGCTGGCTAGCAGGCAGGGTAATAGATGGCGTAATAGACAGCGTGATAGTCCGCGACGAAATGATGATGATTTCATGCGTGAAAGATAGCACGTCGGTTTTATAGTGCCCACCAACTGTGCCCGTGATCAACGCGCCAAAAAAATCAGGAAACGCCTACCGTGAGCGTCAGCAAGAACCACCCACTACACCAAATCGAAATTCGCATCGCCGAAGTGTCGGCGCTGTTCAATTCGATGGACCCGACGCCCTTTCACGAGCGTGATCTGGATAGCGACGCCGAAGAGTTCATCGAAAGCTGGGCGCTGGAGTTTCCCGCGGATAGCCGGTTTCGCATCATCGTGCATCTGGAAAAACTCCCCGACGACGACCCCACGCTCATTGTGCAGACTGGTATTCACCATTTTTTCAATTACAAGGCGGTGCTCACACAGCGGCGTCTGCGCGGTGTGTTGTTGGAAGGGCGGATCAGTCTGCTGATCGGCTTGAGCTTTCTCGCGCTGTGCATGTTTGCCGCTGATTTGCTGACGCCCTTTGTGGCGGTAACGCCGGTCAATGTGCTCAAAGAAAGCCTCATGATTGGCGGCTGGGTCGCCATGTGGCGGCCAATGCAACTTTTCCTTTACGAGTGGTGGCCCTTGTTGCGGCGTATGCGCATCTACCGCAATTTGGCGCATGCCTTGGTGCATGTGACGAAGGGAAACCTCGCCCATGGGCATGCCCCCCATACCGCTGCGACGCAGGTGAGACCATGAGCGACATCATTCTGACCACACTCAACGCCCGCTATAGCCACGCATCGCTGGGCCTGCGCTACTTGCGTGCCAGTCTGGGCGATTTGCGCGAACGCAGCGAGATTGTCGAATTTGTCATCGGGCTCAAAGCCCTGGACGTGGTCGAACGTTTGCTGGCCCGTCAGCCGCGGATCATCGGCTTCGGTGTGTATATCTGGAACGTGGTGGAAACCGCGCACATCGTCGCCTTGCTCAAACGCCTGGCCCCCGAGGTGCAGATTGTGCTGGGTGGGCCGGAAGTCTCGTACGAGCTTCACGAGCAAGCGTGGTTGTGCGATGCCGATTACGTTATCACCGGCTGGGGCGAAGTCAGCTTTGCGCAGCTGTGCACGCAACTGCTCGCGGGCGAGCGGCCGACGCAGAAAGTGATCGCCGGCATTC
>CAZFSH010000329.1:0-2810 GCA_964521935.1 uncultured Propionivibrio sp. | reverse complement strand
AGCAGCCGTGGCCCTGCGCGCTGGTCATGGTGATGCGGGCGTCCAGCACATTGGTAGCCACGTTGTAACTGATGAACATGCCCAGACCATTGCCGCCCTGCCCCAGCTTGGTGGTGAAAAACGGATCGAATACATGCTGCAGGACTTCTTCACTCATGCCCTGACCGTTGTCGTGATAGTGCAGCAGCACGTTGTCATCGTAACTCGTGGCTTCAATCTGGATAACCCCCTCTTCGGGGCTGACAAAGCCATGCCGCAGTGAGTTGCTGATGAACTGATGCAGAATCTCGCGCAGCGCCAAGGGGTAGCTATCCAGGATCAGACCTTCCTCGATCGACAGCGCAAAATGCGCCGCCGTCATGCACAGCGTATCGTTGGCGATCAAGTCATCCACCAAGCCCTGTAGCGAAAAACGCCGGCGCTCATAGTTGCTTTTATCTACGGCAATACGTTTGAAGTTGGTGACCAACGTGCCGCAGCGTTCGAGATTGCGCTGCATCAGCGCCATGCCCTGGGTGGTGGTGCGCAGGTAGTCGTCCAGGCGCGCTTTACGCAATTGCCCGGAGTCGGCCTCCATTTTCAGCGTGGTAGCGTTTTCTTCCATAGTGCTCGCGGCGACCAGACAGTTGCCCAAGGGCGTATTCAGTTCGTGCGCGACGGCGACAACAATCGAGCCCAACCCGGCGAGTTTTTCCGACTCTACCAGCTTGTGCTGCATTTCTTGCAGCTCGGTCAGCGTTTGCTGCAACTCCAGAGTGCGCGCCTTGACCTGACTATCCAGGCTCAAGGTCAGCTTGAGCTGCTTGGCCTCGGCGGCGAGTTGCTCGGTAACGTCGCGCGCGATGCCCAGATAGCCGGCGATCACGCCCGCATCATCGTGAAAGGCAGTGACCGCCAGCGACACACGCAAGGTGCGCTGGTCTTTGCGCACATAGGTCCAGTTGCGAATATCCGAGCCACCATTCACCTGCACCGGCGCCACAAACGTGTCAAAGCCTTCTATCGGCCGGCCCAACTCGCGCGTGAGTTCGCTCGCCCGCTGTTTGACCTCACTGAGCCGATGAATCAGCGCCGGCGTTTGCCCGATCACTTCCTCCGCCCGGTAGCCGAGCATTCTTTCCGCGCCACGGTTAAACACCATGATGCGGCCCTCGGCATCCGTGGCAATGATCGACACCTCGATGGCCGCATCGAGCACCGCCTGCAAGCGTTTGGCGGCCTCGTGCGAAGCCTGCTGGGCGGCATCGCGACTGCTGATGGCGCGGCGCAACTCGGCCGAGGTGTTGTCCAGCACCCACTCCACCGTGGCCAGCTCGTCATGGCCTTGGGGAATTTTCAGTGCCGTTTCGTCGCGCTCGATGCCGGGCAGAATCTGCGTCCCCAGATTACGCAAGCGCTGGTTCAGCTCAACCAAACGACGCGTAACCAGGCGGCGAAACAAATAGAGCATCACCACCGCGACACTCAGAATGCCCAGCGCATTGGCAAAGGTAATGGCAAAGATACGCCGCAAAATCTCGCGCTTGAGATCGTTCGTTGTCGCCACCAGGTAGAGCTCGCCCATGCGCTTGGACTCGCGCCCGTTGACGATACTCAACGGATAGGTGCGTTCAATATCCACATGCTCGGGTTTACTGCCGGCGGCCCAGCGATCAGGGCTGTCGTCGGCGCGAATCTCCACATACACGACGCTGGGCATGCGCAACAAGCTGCGGGCGCTGAGCAGCAACTGCTCTTCGTCAAAGCCCCAGATACTCTGCGCGATATTGCCGGTGAAAATCTCCACGCCATCGAGCTGGGCGTTGAGTTGCTGTTGCAGATCGCCATACTCGACGCGCAACTGATTGGCGCTGACCAGCAAGATGAGCATGCTGGCAAAGGTCACCGTCAATAACATCAGGCGACCGCCAATACTGACGGTCAGCATGTGTTTCAGGCGTTGCAGGCGCGACAATTTGGCCATCTAGTAAGTAAAGATGTTTGACGCCCGTCAGCCCGCGCGGGCGATCACGCCGGCCATTTTGTCCAGCGGCAGCACATGGCTGACGCCGCCTTTGGCAATCGCCTCCTTGGGCATGCCGAACACCACGCAACTGGCTTCATCCTGCGCGTAGGTCGTGGCACCGCTGTCGAACATTTCTTTCATGCCGCGCGCACCGTCATCGCCCATGCCGGTGAGGATGACGCCGGTCGCATTTTTGCCCGCCGCTACCGCTACCGAGCGGAACAGCACATCGACCGAGGGTCGATGACGGCTGACCAGCGGCCCATCGACCACTTCCACCAGATAGTGCGCGCCGGTGCGTTTCAGCACCATATGTTTGCCGCCAGGGGCGATCAGCGCGGCACCGCCGATGACGTGATCGCCGTGCTTGGCTTCCTTGACGCGTATCCGGCACAGCCCATCGAGGCGTGTGGCAAAGCTTTTGGTGAAGGCTTCGGGCATGTGCTGAACAATCACGATGCCGGGGCCGCCCGGTGGCAGAGCGGTGAGCACTTCTTCCAGCGCCTGCGTGCCGCCGGTCGAGGCGCCGATGGCGACGATTTTGTCGGTAGTGATCTGCACCCCGCGCCCCGAGGGCGCATCGAGCATGG
The DNA here is from genome assembly GCA_964521935.1 of uncultured Propionivibrio sp. Lineage (GTDB taxonomy): Bacteria > Pseudomonadota > Gammaproteobacteria > Burkholderiales > Rhodocyclaceae > JADJEF01. The sequence goes on along the minus strand of CAZFSH010000329.1, from coordinate 215 downwards.
CATCGGCGGTGAGCTTGCTCGTTGGCGTGGTCAGACCATCGTCACGCAAGCGGGCATGCGCCATAGGCGTGTGATGGCCCGGCGCACCCGGTGGATGTAAGGATGACGGTCGCGGCACGCCAGCAGGTGGCATCGGAGCAGGTGCACCATGGACACCGGCAGGCGCCGGCGCACGGGGCCGAATCGCCCCCATGCGTGCACGCGAGGCCTCACGA
>CAZFSH010000328.1:0-2819 GCA_964521935.1 uncultured Propionivibrio sp. | reverse complement strand
GCTGACAGCATTGGGTGAACGCGACTCAACGCCGGAGGGGGTTTGCTCGGGAGCGGGGGGTTGAGAGCCGCATGCGGCAAGCAAAACGGCGGTAGCGGTAACAGAAAGGGCAGCAAATTTACGCACGGAATTTCTCCTGAAAAATCGGAATACGGTGGGAACTGTTTGGGGTTTGAGGTTTGAGCAAAAACGGGCTTGAGCTTAATTCCGCAGCGGACTCCACGATGGCTCGCGTACGTCACCGGCTTGAATGGACAGACGTTGCTTTACCCGGCCATCGCTGGAAACCGCCGCGAGTACGCCGCGACCGCCGACTTCGGTGGCGTAGATGATCATGCGGCTATTGGGCGCAAAGCTGGGTGATTCGTCTTTCGCGGAGTCAGTCAGAATCTGCGTTTGCTTGGTTGCCAGATCCATCAGCGCGAGTTGGAAGCGGCCATTGTTGCGGGTAATGAAGGCCAGACTTTTGCCGTCGGGCGAAGGCCGTGGCGTGACGTTGTAGCTGCCTTCAAAGGTGACACGCTCGGGTGTGCCACCGGTAGCGGGTAGCCGGTAAACCTGAGGGCTGCCACCGCGATCCGAAGTAAAGTAAATCTGCGCGCCATCGGGCGCAAAACGTGGCTCGGTATCAATCGCGGAGGAGCTCGACAGGCGCGTGATACCGCTGCCATCGACGTTCACCACGTACAGTTGCGAACCGCCATCTTTGGTCAACACGATGGCGAGTCGCTTGCCATCAGGCGACCAGGCCGGAGCAGAGTTGGAACCTTTGAAGTTGGCGACAACATGTCGGCGTCCACTCAGCAGGTCATGCACATAGATGACGGGTTTTTTCGATTCAAACGACACGTAGGCCAGCTTGCTGCCATCGGGTGACCAGACGGGCGAAATGATCGGTTCTTTGGAGGCGAGGGCGGTTTGCGCATTGCCGCCATCGGCGTCCGCAATTTGCAGCTCGAAGCGACCGGCGGTTTTCACCACATAGGAAATGCGCGTGGAAAAAATGCCACGCTCGCCGGTGAGCTTTTCGTAGATGTAGTCAGAAATATGGTGGCCGGTAGAGCGCAGCTGGGTGGCCGTATGGGCGTAGGCTTCGTTACCGAGAGCGGTTTGCTTGGCCACATCGGAAAGACGGAAGCGCGTTTCGTAGCGCCCGTCAGCCGCGGCAGTCACGGTGCCGCCAACGACGGCGTCGGCACCACGTGAGCGCAGTTCGCTATAAGGCGGCGTTGCGCTATCGGCCAAGGGTGTAGCCAGGTCAATCAGCTTGAACAAGCCGCTACGTTCGAGGTCGTTGCGCACGACAGAGGTTAGCGCCTGCGAAATGATGCGTTCGCCGGTGAAGTCAGCAATGGCCACCGGCAAACGGTGCGCGCCGGCGCCGGTGATTTCGACCGACAACTGGGCATGTGCAAGCGGGATGGCGACAGGTGTTGCAAAAGCAACAAAGCCGGCTAAGAGGCCGGCCAATACAAGCGATGCGGGGGATTTCATGTCACTGATTATAAACCATCAATTTTCGAGGGGTCGGAACTTGAGTTCGAGCGTACGCTCAAATAAGTCACGGGGTTCAGCCTTAGGGAGCGGGCTGGATTTGAGAATCGCGCGTTCGATGGCGGCATCGAGCGACAGGTTGCCGGATGAGCGGGCCAGCGAGGCACTGATGATTTCGCCGGTGGGTAACTGGTTCACCGTGAATATGGCCTCTGGATTGCCGCGTACATCGGGTGGCAGGACAATATTGCCGCGAATTTTGTCGCGAATTTTGCTGATCCAGGCGGCCATGGCTTTGCCTTGACGCTCGGCGCTTTGTACTGCTTTGGCGTCCGCCAGCTCTTTGTCGAGCGAACTCAGTTTCTTGTCGCGCGCCAACTGCTCAGTCTCTCGCTTAAGCATTTCTTTAAGCTTATCTGGCTTGGATTCAACTTTTGGTTCCACCTTAGGTTCGGGTTTCGGCTTTTCTTTTTCCTTCAGGGCTATATCTGGCGCCTTTGCGGGTGGTTTTGGTTCCACTTTCGGAGCAGGCTGAGGTTCGGGTTTGGGTTCCGGCTTAGGCTCAGGCTCGATTGATGGCTTTGGCGCCGGCGGAAAAGTCAGCTCCTGTGGCACGGCACGCACCAACTCTACTTGCACGGGCTCGGGCGCATGCGTCTGCCAGCGCACGCCGTAAAACAGGAACAGCGCCAGCACGACGTGCATGCCGATGGCCAGCGCCATCGACAGGCGCTTGCCGGGAGCGGCGTGCTGCCGATCAAACAAATCAGCCGGCAAGGCAAAGTCAGACACGGCGCTTACAAACCCTTGGTTTGGCTGGGGTTGACCAGCAGGCCAATTTTGCCCACTTGTGCGCGCTGCAACTCGTCCATCACGCTTAATACGACCTCATAACGAACGCTTCGGTCACCCGCAATCACGACAGCCTGTGCCGGGTTTTTGATTTGCGCATCATGCAGCTTGGCACCGAGCTCTTTGATTCCCGGCGTTTCTTCAATGCCGTCTTTGTCGCGCATCGAGAGGGTACCGTCCGCTTTAACCGTAATCTGTATCGGCGCTACCGGTGGCGTAGAGGCTTTACCTACCGACGGCAAGTCGATGGCCGCTGGCGGGGCCATCGGTGCGGTGACCATGAAAATCACCAGTAGCACCAGCATCACGTCAATCAGCGGAATCATGTTGATTTCGGCCTGCGGCATCTGCACGCCGGGCCTTCCGGTGGTAAAGGCCATCTCATGCCTCCCGGCTGGTGGCCGTGTTCTGGCCGGTGGTGAGGAAATGGAATAACTGGTGGGCAAAGCGGTCTAGCCGCGCCAGCAGCACGC
>CAZFSH010000327.1:0-2825 GCA_964521935.1 uncultured Propionivibrio sp. | reverse complement strand
TTGGCCGGGATGTTGCCTTTGGAAATGTCATCGACGTATTGCGCGGCGACGTTCAGGGGCCCGATCACGGCGTCAAGCGTGTCGTTCACGCCCTTGACCACGCGCTGGAAGTCACCCTGATGCTTGGAAGCCTCGGCACGGGTCGCGAGCTTGCCGGCTACGGCGGCCCCGGCCAGCATGGCGGCATCGGCCACCAGTGCATTGACGGCGTCGATACAGGTATTGAGGTTGTTTTTGAGGACGTTGAAGTCGCCGTTGTAGCTGTCGGTGATCTTGGCCGGGATGTTGCCTTTGGAAATGTCATCGACGTATTGCGCGGCGACGTTCAACGGGCCGATCACGGCGTCGAGCGTGTCATTGACGCCTTGCACGATCTTGAAAAAATCGCCCTGGTGCTTGCGCGAGTCGGCGCGGGTGGCCAGCTTGCCTTCCACAGCGGCCTTGGCCAGCTTGTTGGCATCGGCGACCAGCGCGTTGATGGCGGCGATACAGGCGTTGAGGTTCTGTTTCAGGGTATTGAAATCGCCCTGATAGTCGTCGGTAATCGGTGGCGGAATCTCACCGTGAGAGATGCGTTCGACGTAGGCGGCCGCAACATTGAGCGGCCCGATCACCGCATCGAGCGTGGCGTTGAAGCCGGCGACGATGGTGCGGTATTCGCCGGCATGGCGGCTGGCGTCAGCGCGGGTGCTCAGCTGGCCGGCCATGGCGGCGTGTTCCAGCGCATGCGTTTCGCTGATCATGGCGTGTAGATTGGTGTGAATTTCGCTAATGCCGCGCTGCAACTGGCCGATTTCGTCGTCACGATTGATCGTGACCGCTTCGCTCAAATTGCCTTGGGCAATACGATGCGCGGCCTCGGTGGCCTCGTGCACGGCGCGTAGCGTACGAAACAGCAACAGGACGAAGGCGATGATGAACAGCCAGACCAAGGCACTGTACCCCAGCGCGATCATCAGGCCATTTCGGCCTTCCAGCTCAACGCTCAGCGCTGCATCGGCAATGCGCTGGGCTATCTGGTCTTCGAGCTCCTTCATGGCGTCGATCTTCGCCGTGATGGTGGCGAACCAGGTGGCCGGGGCGATGCCGTAGCCGCCGCTGTCGGCTTTTTCCAGGGCGATGGCGCGCATGGCCGCGGTTTCTTTGGCGGGCGGACTGGCCATCAGGGTTTGCAGCGCTGCGTTTTGTTCGCTGCTGGCCAGCATGGCAAAGTTCTTCAGGTAAATATCCTGACTCGTGATGATGCCGATCAGGCGGTGATGGACATCGTTGTCCATGGCCTTGTCCGCAGAGAAGGCTCCGTTAATGGTCGCGCGCTCGCGCCCGGCTTGTTCCTTGGCGTTGAGAAACATCACATACGCGGAAAACTGCCGAGCTACACCGGCGCTGTCGATGGACTGGGCAACCATGCCGACGCTGTTCAGGTAAGCCTCGATAGCGCCGGTGAAAAATTTGAAGGAGGTCGGGCCGGGCAGGGCCAGGGCGCTAATGCTCTGGCGGGTGGCGGGCAGCGCCGCAATCAGTCTTTCGGCTTCCTGAAACCCCTTGACCAGGTCGCTGGGCAAACTGTCATCGGTAACGCTGGCACGGGCAGCCTTCAGCGCCGCCATGCGCTGGTCGGTGTCGCTGCGTTGTTTGCTCAGGGCGTCAGCAAACTTGCTGCCGGCCGAGCCAATGAAGCCGGCGGAGAGGCCGCGCTCCTTTTGTAATTCGTGCACCAGATTGCTCGCGGCCACGGCGACGTGGGTGATGGCTTCGAGTTGCTTGCCCTGACGCATTTCGCTCAGCCGGGCCATGGTGTCGATGGAGAGATAAACCACGATGCCCAGACCCAAGGCGGCAAAAAGCAGCATCAGGCGCATGCGCACTGACTTCAAACCTAGTGAGGGGGTGGCCGTCACAACAAACTCCTTGTTACGTTCTAGTTTTTCTCCCTGAAACTAAATGAAGCCGCGTGAAAACTCAGGGAAGCCGGATGCCTGGGAGGGCATCCGGTGATCTAGGCATCTGATCGATAAATCAGGCCTCGGCAGGTGCCTCGGCACCACGATCGGTGACCGTGGCCAGCATGGCGATTTCCTCGACGGAAAGCACGCGCTGGATGTTGAGAATGATCACGAACTTGCCACCAATTTTGGCCATGCCATCAATAAAGTCGGCACGGATCTTGGCGCCGAATGCCGGGGAGGGCTCGATGTCGGCACGCGAGACTTCGAGCACTTCGGACACGGCATCCACCACGATGCCGATGTCCTGACGAATATCGCCATCGGTCAGCTCGATGATGACGATACAGGTGCGCCGACCGACTTCGGTCTGACGGCCGCCAAAGCGGGCCGACAGATCGATAACCGGCACCACGCTGCCACGCAGATTGATCACGCCGCGAATGAACGCGGGCATCATCGGAATCTCCGTCAGCTGGCCGTACTCGATGATTTCCTTGACGTTAAGGATGCCGACGGCATACATCTCGCCGCCGAGCTGGAAGGTCAGGTACTGCTGGACGTCCTGGCCGCCAGCGGCACCGGGTTTCCCCGCTACCGCTGTCGAGCCAGAGCCCGGCGTCGCTGTTACTTGTCCCATGCTGGCCTCCTGTGCTTAGAAGCGCTCAAAATCGGCTTCGTTGCTGGTTACCTGCGTAGTACGTCCGCTGCTGCGAGGAGCCGGAGCGGCAGCACGGCTGCGGGCAGCGGGCGCCGTCCCACGGGAGCTGACTTTTGCGCTGCCATCGACGGTGAAGAAGCCCATGAGCTCTTGCAGCTGAGACGCCTGACCGCCCATTTCTTCGGCGGTAGCGGCCAGCTCTTCCGAAGCCGAGGCGT
>CAZFSH010000326.1:0-2850 GCA_964521935.1 uncultured Propionivibrio sp. | reverse complement strand
GCTACGCCGGCGTGGACAACCCCCTCTTCTACAAAGATAACAACCGAATGCTGTTCGGTGATGCCAAGAAAATGCTCGATGAAGTTTTGCTTGCACTGAAAGCTGGCTGATGCGTCTGGTTCCACTGGCCCACGATGAGTTGATCCTGGGGGCGCCTGTCCCTTGGATGCTGTTTGATGCCGGCGGCGGTATCCTCATGGAGCAAGGTGCCATTGTGGAAACGCTCGACGATCTCGATGCCCTGCTCGCCCTCGAGCCATATCGAGATGCGTCGAACAGCAACCAGAACGACAGCATTGCCGAGCTGCCACAAACCGCCTACGAGTTTGCCGACATGCGCCTGCGTGTCGGTGATCGCATGCAACTGGAACCACCGTCAGCAGTCAGTGCCGACCGCCACATGATCAAAGTTATCGGCTATCTGGACAACACCAGTCTGCTGACGACCGCACCGGTGGCCAATGGCTTGCGCGTACCGCTGCGCGATGGCGACAAAGTAGTAATCCGCGTTTTCGCTAATCAGAACGCCTTTGCGTTCGACACCTTTGTCCTGCGAGTGGTCAAAATTCCCTTTGACTACCTGCACCTGGAATTCCCCACACGCATTCAGGGCGCGGTCATTCGCAAATCGCCGCGCGTGAAAACGCGATTGATTACCACGATCAGCCGCCAAGACGCGCAAGGTGCATTTCCCGCCGGGGACGATCCGAACCGCAAAACCGGCATTCTGCTTAACCTGAGCGCGGACGGTGCCCTGCTGGAAGCCAAAACGCCGCTAACGGAAAAAGGTGGTCTGCTGCGCATCGCGTTCCGGGTCAACCTGCACAATGCCGATGCCATGATCACGACCACCGCCGTGGTACGCAGCATTTTCACCGATGAGGCCAAACTCAAAGAGGGCAAAGCTGGCGGCATCATGCATGGCTTGCAGTTTCAGAATGTGCCGACCAATGACGCGATCTTGCTGCAAAGCATGATCTACCAGAAGATGATCGAACACCCGCATCTGCTCGCCTGAACCCGTGACCCCATGAGCCAAAAAATCAAAATACTACTCGTGGGGGCGACTGGCGCGGTAGGTCAGGCCGTGCTCACGCAAGCGCTGGGCAACCGCAAGGTAGCGCAAGTCACCGCTCTTACGCGCCGCGCCTTACCCCTCACTCACCCAAAATTAGTCAACCCGGTGATCGATTTTTCAGCCCTGTCCATGTCGGGCGACGCCGAGTGGTGGGAATGTGACGCGGTGATCTGCACGCTGGGCACGACCATCCGCATTGCCGGCTCGCAAGCAGCCTTCGCGGCGGTTGATCGCGACCTGCCCATCGACATTGGCCGCTATGCCAAAGCGGCCGGCGCGCGCCGTTACGCGCTTAATTCCTCACTCGGTGCCAGCACAACGGGTAATTTTTACCTGCGCACCAAGGCCGAAGCCGAAGACGGCATTATTGGTCTGGGGTTCGAAGGCACCACCATCGTGCGCCCATCGCTGATTGATGCGACACGCGAGCAGACTCGTCCCGCTGAATTTTTAGGAATTCTCGTCGCCCGCGCCGCACGCCCGCTGATTCCCAAACGCTATCGTGCCGTCACCCCAGAACAAATTGCTAGCGCCTTGGTGGCTGGCGCACTGAGTGATGCACCGGGCGTGCATATCATTGAGTCCGAATCACTGTAAGCGACTTACCGTCAACCTGCCTCAAGGAGAATCGCATGCGTTGGTTCCGTAGCCTGATCATCAGCTTGCTACTTCTACCGCTTACCGCGCGTGCTGAAGTACTGATCGTCTTTGGCGATGAAGCGTATGCGCCCATCATTTACAGCAAGGAGGGTGTGCCGACGGGTATCTTGCCCGCTATTTTTGCGCGTCTGGAAGCCCTGAGTGGCGACCACTATGATCTGCGCCTGTTGCCATGGAATCGAGCGTTTGAGCTCGCCTCGCGCGGTGAAGGCGGGCTGGCGAATTTCTCACATAACGAGGAACGCGCCAAGATTTTTGATTACTCGAAGCCCATCTACGACGACGATATCCAGATCGTCACGCTCAAAAGTCGCAGCTTCGTTTACAGCAAAATTGACGACCTGAAAGGCAAAGTAGTCGGTGGCTTGATTGGTGCGGCGTACGGCAACGAAATCGACAAGGCGATTGCCAGCGGCTTATTCACGATGGAGCGTGACGTCAGTCAAACCGGCCGTCTGCGCAAATTGCTCGCCGGGCGACAGGACGCCGCCTTTGTCGGCAATGGGCAACTCGGTGTCGAGCTGATTCTCAACAGCCATGAGGAACTGCGCGCTAATCGCGACAAATTTGTCGTTCTACCTTCACCACTCACCCGTGACCCGCTGCACCTTGCATTCCTCAAAACCATGCAAAAACGCGCAGCGCTTGATCGATTTAATGCCGCCTTAGACAAGCTCAAGAAGAGCGGTGAATTCAAAAAAATCGTCGCAGAAGCCGCCCACTGAGAAAACTCAGTCGCTATGGGACGGCACTTTTTTGCTCTTGGATTTGGCAGTAGCGCTTATTGTGACAGTTGAGCCCACTTTGGCTTCACCGCCCGATGTCTTGAACATCGCTGCCAGATAGTGGCCGGTGTGACTCCCCGCCGTCTGCGCCACCTGTTCCGGCGTCCCGGCCACCAAAATGCGGCCACCGCCATCACCCCCTTCGGGGCCAAGATCAACCAGCCAGTCCGCCGTCTTGATCACGTCCAGATTGTGTTCGATCACGACGATGGTATTGCCATGATCACGCAATCGGTGCAGCACGGTCAGCAGCATTTCGATATCGTGAAAGTGCAAGCCGGTGGTCGGCTCATCAAGGATGTAGAGCGTGCGCCCGGTGTCGCGTTT
>CAZFSH010000325.1:0-2882 GCA_964521935.1 uncultured Propionivibrio sp. | reverse complement strand
TTGTCGGGCAACTGATCAAGACCACCGGTGAAGCCGGTACGCGCGATCACCCCACTGCCGGCAAGACCATGTACGTGGCCATGAAAGGCACACCCTACACCGTTGCCATGGGTGCCTTGCAGTCGCCCTTGGGCATCCCGTGCAGCGCGCCACCTTGGGGAAAGCTGGTCGCGCTCGACCTCGCGCAAGGCAGCATCCGCTGGGAAGCGACCTTGGGATCAGTTCATGAAATGGGGCCGGTGACGGCGCCGTTCCGCATCAATTGGGGCACGCCCAACCTCGGTGGCGGACTGGTGACCGATGGTGGCGTCTTCTTCATCGGCGCCACGATGGACCGGCTATTCCGCGCCTTTGACGCGACCAGCGGTAAGGAAGTCTGGAGCTACCAGCTGCCCGTAGACGCGACGGCAACACCGATGAGCTACACCTACCGCGGCCGCCAATACGTCGTCATCAACGCCGGGGGCCATGCGATGTTCAACCGCAAGTTCGGCGACTATTTTTATGCTTTTGCACTACCGCAGTAGCTGGACGCGGCCCCCTGCGACAGAGCAACCCCACCGCATCGCTACGCCGTACCACAGTGACTGACTTTTCACCGCTCACGCACGCTGCCCACACAATGCGCTTGCTTTATCGTCCGCAGGTCACTGGCAGGCACCACAAAGCAAGAGGGCGCGAGTAGGATGGTGCTCTATCAAAATAAAAATCACGCGGAGTTTGGCACATGGGGATAGTGCTTTCTGGGGTCCTGGCGGTATGGCAGCGCACAGCGCAGTTGTTGAGCGGGTTGATAGCGTTGATCGCGCTGGCTCTGCTGTGCTCGGCGTCAGTCTTCGCCAACAGCACTATTCATTGCCCGGCGCAGCCGCTGCGGGTGGCCTTTGATGATCGCGGATTCAACTATTACAAAGGCAAGGGTTTTGACCTGGATATCACCAAGGAACTGGCCAAGCGTAGCGGTTGCGCCATGACGTACAGCGAGGTTCCCCGAGCACGCATTTTTGACGGGCTGGAGCGCGGCGACTTGGACATGGCCATGTTTGCCTTGGCAAACCCGGATCGTGAACGCTTCGCCTGGTTCGCCCCGTATATGGTGCAAAAAAATTACGTCATCGTAGCGCCTGCATTCAAAAACAAATACCGGTCGATGGCTGAGTTTGAGGCTGACCCGAATGCGATATTTGGCGTCGTGCGCGGCTTTGTGCATGGCGCCAATTACGAAGCCTTTCTCAAGCGTCTGCGCGGCGCGAATCGCGTCATCGAGGTGACCAATAGCGAAAGCCTGTTTCGCATTGTTACCGCCAATCGGGTGCAAGCTGTGATGTCCTTGCCCACCGTCAAAAGCCTCTACGCGCACAACATGGTGCCGGAACTCGCGGGCACCAGCAACGTTGATTGGGACGATGCCGCGGCCGCACCACCTCACTGCCTGATGATGGCGAAAAAAACCATCAGCGAAGAAAACAGCAAAGCCTGGCAGGCACTGATGGCCGATATGGTCAAGGATGGTACGGTAAAGCGCATTCTTGCCACCTACGTCTCGGGCGATGACCTGAAGCGCTCATTGATGAAATAAGCGGGCCTTATGACGCACAAAATTCGCAGCCTTAGCCGTCGCCTCGCCACCGCAACGATGAGCTTCGCCGTCATCGCTAGCGCGCTGATTACCGGCATCGAGTTCTGGAATGAGCACACCCAGGAAATGCTTTCCATTCAGACCCGTTTCAGTCAGATCGAAGCCAGCTATGTGCCCTCCATCGCTGACGCCATGTGGGCGTTCAATCTTGACGCGGCAAAGCTCACCGCTGAAGGCATTGCCAAACAGCCGGACATCGCACGTGTGTGGGTGCAGGACATTGATCGCACGATCATCGACATTGGTGCGGCGACCGAAGGCGCGGCCATTCAGGAGTTTCCGCTCACCCGAGGCGCCCACCACTCGGGTAATCACGCGGAAGAGCACAGCAAGGTCGGCACCCTGCATGTGGCCATTGACCAAAAAGGCATCGAAAAGCGGCTGAAGGAAAAGTACCAGACCATCTTGGTGTCCAACCTGATGTTGATTGCGCTGGTGGCGGCCTTTGTGCTGTTGCTGCTGGAATTACGCGTGATGCGCTACATGCGTCAAGTCGCCACCTTCGTCGATAAGCGCGACACCAGCAACCTGGACGAATCACTCAACCTGCAGCGCAAGCAACAGCAACAAAACGGCGCCGACGAACTGGACCTGCTCGTTGGCGGTGTATCACGCATGCAGGAAAATCTGCGCCAGGCCATCAGCCAACTGCAAGAAGATATTCTGAAGCGGGAAGCCGCCGAGGCCGAAGTGCGTCGTCTCAACAGCGACTTGAACGAACTCAATCGTGACCTGGAAGCGCGCGTGATCGCGCGCACCGAAGACCTGCGCATGGCCCAGTCGGCCGCCAATCAAGTGCTCGACATGACCGAGTCGGCCTACTGGAAAAGTTACGCCGACCATGACCTGATGCTGGGCAACGAACGTCTGGCTCGGCTGCTTGGCTTGCCTGTGCAAGCCGATGGCAAGTATTCCAAATCGCGCGACTTGTACGCCCCCATCATGGCGGCAGACCCAAGCTATGCCCAAGCCGTTTATACCGCCGCCGACGATGTGGCAACCGGCAAGCAGCACTTGTTTGAAGTCACCATGCCCTATCGTCGCCCTAATGGCGAAATCATGTGGCTGCATGCTGTCGGCCGCCCGGAGCGCGATGCCGACGGGCAACACACGCTGACCGGTTCGCTCCAGAACATCACCCGCCGGAAGGCCACCGAAGCTGCCCTGGAAGACGCTAAGCGTTTGGCCGAATCGGCCTCGCAAGCCAAGGCCGACTTCTTGGCCAACATGAGCCACGAAATTC
>CAZFSH010000324.1:0-2886 GCA_964521935.1 uncultured Propionivibrio sp. | reverse complement strand
AGCGTCTGCAAATCGCCATTTCGGCCATCGCCAATGCCGAAGCGGCCATCGAGCATACCGTGCGCTACACCCACGAGCGCAAGGCCTTCGGCAAGGAAATCGCCAGCTTCCAGAACACCCGCTTCAAGCTCGCCGAGCTGAAGACCGAAGTGCAGATCGGCCGTGTCTTTGTCGATCGCTGTATCGAACAACTGCTCGACAACACGCTTGATGCCGTGACGGCGTCGATGGCGAAATACTGGTGCACCGACCTGCAGTTCAAGGTGATGGATGAGTGCGTACAACTGCACGGTGGCTACGGCTACATGTGGGAATACTTCGTCACCCGTTCGTGGGCCGACTGCCGCGTGCAGCGTATTTATGGTGGTACCAACGAGATCATGAAAGAGTTGATTTCCCGTTCATTGTGAGCCGCGAGCAAAGCGCGCCGTCTCACAGCGACTGACTTTTCACCAAGGAGCAATAAATGACTGAAGCTTACATTTACGATGCCGTGCGTACCCCGCGCGGCAAGGGCAAGCAGGGCGGCAGCCTGAATCAGGTAACGCCTATCCACCTCGCCGCGCACGTGCTCAAAGCGCTGCGCGAGCGCAATCAACTGGACACCAGCAAAGTCGATGACGTCATCATGGGTTGCGTCGAGCCGGTGGGCGAACAAGGCGCCGACATCGCGCGCGTGGCCACGCTGTATGCCGGCTACGATCTCGCCGCGGCAGGCGTGACGATCAACCGTTTCTGCGCCTCGGGCCTCGAAGCCTGCAACATGGCCGCCGGCCAAGTAATGGGCGGCATGGTGGATCTGATGGTTGCGGGCGGTGTTGAATCCATGAGCCGCGTGCCGATGATGAGCTCGGGTGGTGCGTGGTCAGTCGACCCGCAAGTCGCGAGCGACACCTATTTCGTGCCGCAAGGCATTTCGGCGGACTTGATCGCCACCAAGTGGGGCATGTCGCGTGCTGACGTGGACGCCTACGCGCTGGAATCGCAAAAGCGCGCCAAGCGCAGCTGGGATGAAGGCCGCTTCACAAAGTCCATCGTGCCGGTGACCGATATTAACGGCTTGGTCGTGCTCGATCACGATGAACACATGCGTCCTGACACGACGATGGAGTCGTTGGCCTCGCTGAAGCCGGCGTTTGCCGATCAAGGCAAGAACTACGGCTTCGATGCCGTGATCATGCAGAAGTATCCGGAAGTCGCCGGCATCGACCACGTGCATCACGGCGGCAACAGTTCTGGCATTGTCGATGGTGCGGCCGCCATTCTGATCGGCAACAAGGCCATCGGTGATGCGTTGGGCCTGAAGCCGCGCGCACGTATCCGCGCCTACGCTTCCATCGGTTCCGAGCCCTCGATCATGCTCACCGGCCCGAGTTACTCGGCCGAGAAGGCGCTGAAACGCGCCGGCATGAGCAAGAACGATATCGACCTGTGGGAACTGAACGAAGCCTTCGCCTCGGTTGTCCTGCGCTTCATGCAGGTGCTCGACATTGATCACTCGAAGATCAACGTCTGCGGTGGCGCCATCGCCATGGGCCACCCGCTGGGCGCCACGGGCGCGATGATTTTGGGCACTGTCCTCGACGAACTTGAGCGCACCGGCAAATCAACGGCGCTGGCGACCCTGTGTGTGGGCGCTGGTATGGGCACCGCCACGATTATCGAAAGGATCTAAACCATGATGAACTACAACGTAGACGCAGACGGCATCGCTACCGTCGAATGGGATCTGCCGGGTCGCTCGCAGAATGTGATGAACGACGAATCCACCAAAGCGTGGGTTGCGGCGATGGACAAGGCGATTGCCGATCCGGCCGTCAAAGGCATTATCGTTACGTCGGCGAAAAAGGACTTCATCGCCGGCGGCGATCTGGACATGCTGCTCAAGATGAGCACGGCGAAAGAAGTTTTTGACTGGACGGGGGAATTCCACAAAGCCTGCCGCCGCTTCGAAACCAGCGGCAAGCCCATCGCTTGCGCCATGCCCGGTTCAGCACTCGGCGGTGGTCTGGAAATCGCCATGGTTTGCCATTACCGCGTCGCCGCCGACAATGCCAAGGCGCGGTTCGGCTTGCCCGAAGCCACGCTGGGCTTGCTGCCCGGTGGCGGTGGCACACAGCGCTTGCCGCGTTTGATCGGCTACGCCGCGGCCGTTCCGTTGATGACCGAAGGCAAAAAGATCAAGGCAGATGCGGCGCTCAAGCAAGGCATCATTCACGCAGTGGTGCCCGCTGGCACCGAGCGCGAAGCCGCCAAGGCATGGCTGCAATCGGATGCCGGCAAAGCCGCCAAGCAACCGTGGGATACCAAGGGCAGCAAGATCCCCGGTGGTGGTCTCGCCACCCCCAACGGCATGATGTTCTTCACCGCCGGCAACGCCATGTTGCGCGACAAGACCTACGGCAACTACCCGGCGCAAAAGCACATTCTTTCGTGCGTCTATGAAGGTCTCGGTACCGACATCGACACAGGCTTGAAGATTGAGGGTCGCTACTTCGCCGCCTGCGTCGCCAGTCGCGAAGCCAAGAACATGATCCGTTCGCTGTTCTTCGGCATTCAGGAAGCCAACAAGCTGGCGACTCGTCCGGCCGGTGTGCCGACCCAGAAGTTCACCAAGATCGGCATGCTCGGTGCCGGCATGATGGGCGCTGGCATTGCCATGTCGACTGTGACGGCAGGCATCGAGGTGGTATTGCTCGACCAGACCAAGGAGGCCGCCGAAAAAGGTAAGGCTTACGCGATCAAACAGTGGACCAAGATGTGCGAGCGCGGACGCATGAAGCCGGAAGAGGCGCAAGCCTTGGCCGCTCGCATCCACACCACAGCCGACTACGCTGACCTGAAGGGCTGCGAACTGGTGATCGAAGCCGTGTTTGAAAGCCGCGA
>CAZFSH010000323.1:0-2891 GCA_964521935.1 uncultured Propionivibrio sp. | reverse complement strand
CATCGTCGCCAGAAATTGCGATTTGCTGACATTGGCCTGCTCGGCAGCGGTACGCGCCTCAGCGCTTTCTTTGGCGAGCTGCACCAGCGAAGCCTGGTGTTTTTCACGCGTACGGTCAGCGCGCCGGAAGAACAGCAAGAGCACGACAAATAGCGCCAAAAAAATCGCCGTCAGGTGACGCAGCAAGTCACGCAGCTGCGTTTGCGTGGTGGCCATTTCGCGCGTGCGGTCGGTGTAGATTTCGATTACTGACTCTATCGTTCCGTGCGACATGACCGGCACGTATGACGACACCAGATTCCGGTCATGAACCTCGCCGGCGAAGCTTTTGAAGGTGTCACGAAACGTTAGCTCGCTGACGGCGTTGCCGGCGCGTGCACTCATGAAGCCGCTGGTCTGGGATTTGTCGTCGCCGATCTGCTTGGCCTCCGAGGAATAAACCGTCAGACCCTTCAAGTTGAATATTTTGACCTTGACGATGTCGGTGTTGCGACTGAATCGACGCACCACCTCATCAATGGCCGGTAGTTTCGGGTTGCCGCGGATGGCTTCTATGCTGGCGCTGCTGTCCGGCAACAATGGCGCGATGTCGTGCCAGGTTTCCGAAGCGAGAATTTCACTGATTGCCCGATTGGCGGCCTCGGTTGAGGCGATGACGCTCGCTTGCGTCGTCCGCTCGACCAGTGACCACGCCAGCCACAGCGCCGCTGACAAGGCGATCAAGCTGATGAGGGCAAATGATTTGACTGAGTCGCTCAGGTTCAGGCTGGGCCAACGATAGTGCATACGCTTACTCCTTAACGTCGGTTTTTTACAGGGCGTGGGTGCGGTCACCGCGCACGAAACCCAGCAGCGGCAGTGAGGGGGGCAGATTGCGCGTCAGGGCGATGACCTTGAACAGCTCGCCCATTTCATTCGGCGAAATCAAGCGCTGAATCGAGTTTTGACCACGGTAAGCGGCATCAGGCGCCGTGCCACAGAGGCTGACTTTTTCGAGTAGTTCACCAATGCCGCAGTTGAGCAGAAAGCTGCCCTGCGTGGTGTAGCCCGCGACACTCAGGCCAGCCGCAAAACCGGCTTCGGCGACGGCCGTGAAGTCAACGTGCGAGGTGATGTCGGAGAGCCCCGGATACCAGAACGGATCATCATGCACGCGGTGTCGATAATGGCAGCGGATTGAGCCGCCATCACGCGAGGGGTGGTACAGCTCGCCACGGGGTAAGCCATAGTCGATCAAAATCAGTGCGCCCTGATGCAGGCGCTGGGCTAACTCGCTCACCCAGGCGCGCACGGCAAGGCTGATCTCACTGGTAAATGGCGCTGTCACGTCAAGCTCACTGGCTGCACGGTGCAATGCTTCACTGGCATCGCCGGCGCACGCGATCAGGCGATCCCCGTCCACACTGACACCGCCTTCACGCACACCACTTTCTGTCCAATGCACTTGGTGGGTGGGCATGGCGTCAAGCACTTCGTTACCGATCAAACAGCCACTGAATGTTTCCGGCAACTCGTCCAGCCACTCCACGCGCGCCAGATAGTCCGGCGCGTGCTCGGCCAGTGTCGCCCGCTGGCGCGCGCGCAGCGTGCCTGAGAGTTCGAGGATGGCGTAGCGCTCTGGCAGGCAGCCGAGTGCATCCAGGGCGGGCAGCAGATCAGCGGCGAGGCGGCCGCTGCCGGCGCCGGCTTCGATGACAAGTGGTGCGCTGGCCTGCAACACTTGGGCGATTTGGCGGGCCAGGGCTTGGCCAAACAGCGGGGTGATTTCCGGCGCCGTGACGAAGTCGCCACCGGCCGCGAAGTCGCCAAATTTTTGCGCACCACCACTGTAATAGCCCAGGCCCGGCGCATAGAGCGCCAGCTCCATATAGCGGGCAAAGGGCATCCAGCCGCCGCGGGCGGTGATTTCATCGGCGACCAGTTGTGCCAGCGTCTGGCTGGCGGCTGCCGCATCGGCGCCGGGTTCAGGCAGGGTGTTTTGCATAGGCTACGGGTTCGGTGATGTGTCCGGTTTTCGGTGCGCGGCCATCTTCTCGGCCATTACTTCAGCCATTGCTTGCGCAGTGGCATTGTGCTGCTGGCTCAGTCCGGCAATGACGCCGGCTTGATTGGCGGCAGACTGGTTCTGGCTGATTTTCCACTTGCCGGTGAGTTCGGTGATGGTGATTTCAATGCCCACAATCGCCCCGAGCATGGCGTCAATGTAGTCTGGCGGTGCGTCATCAATACGCCACGGCGCTGGCTGTGGCGCTTCGTGAATGGCGGTTAGCCGCTCGACCAGCGCTCGCACCCATGCGCGGTCGTCGATGATGCGCAAACGTCCCCGCGCTTGCACGGTGATGTAGTTCCACGTGGGTACGGCCTTGCCGTTCTCGCGCTTGCTCGGATACCAGTTCGGTGACACATAGGCTTGCGCGCCGTTGAATACCGCCAGTACATCGGCGTCATTTGGGTGCTCACGCCAGAGCGGATTGGCGCGCGCCACGTGGCCTTGCAACACGCCCTCGTTCAGCAGCAAGGGAATATTGTTTGCCTCAACCCCACGCGCCGAGAGCGTGACCAGCGTCACCAGCGGGTGTTCGTGCATGGCGGCATGGAGCACGTCTGGCCGGGTTTCGGCGAAGTGTTTGGGCAGATACATGGGTTAAGCAATCAGAGTAGCGCCGCGCCTTTTTCGCCGCGCTCGTACACCACGTGCGCGCGCCCCACCAGCAGCGGATCAAGCTGGCCGACTTGTGCGACATCCTTGTTGGTGTAGGGCAGCTTGTGCAGGATGTAGCGCAGGGCATTCAGACGTGCGCGCTTTTTGCAGTCGGACTTGATGACCGTCCAGGGGGCATCCGCCGTGTCGGTCTCAAAAAACATGGCTTCCTTGGCCTTGGTGTAGTCCT
>CAZFSH010000322.1:0-2915 GCA_964521935.1 uncultured Propionivibrio sp. | reverse complement strand
TTGTCCACGCCGACGGGGCCGCCGCCGAATTTTTCCAGCATTGCGCTGAGGAGTTTTCGGTCCATGACATCGAGGCCGAGGTGGTCGACATCGAGCATGGTGAGCGCTGCGTCGGCAATGTTGCGGGTGATTGTTCCGTCCGCTTTGACTTCCGCGTAATCGCGTACGCGGCGCAGGAGTCGGTTGGCAATGCGCGGCGTGCCACGTGCGCGTTTGGCGATTTCAAAAGCCCCATCTTCAGCTATCGCACAGCCGAGCAAGTGTGCCGAGCGGCGCACAATGAAAGCGAGTTCGTCCGGGGTATAAAACTCAAGTCGGGCGACGATGCCGAAACGGTCCCGCAGCGGATTAGTCAGCATGCCGGCGCGGGTGGTGGCACCTACTAGGGTGAAGGGGGGGAGGTCAAGCTTGACCGAGCGCGCGGCCGGGCCTTCGCCGATCATGATGTCGATCTGAAAGTCCTCCAGCGCGGGATAAAGGATTTCTTCGACGACGGGGGAAAGACGGTGGATTTCGTCGATGAACAGCACATCGTTCGGTTCCAGATTGGTGAGCATGGCTGCCAGATCACCGGCGCGCTCCAGCACCGGGCCAGAGGTTTGGCGCAAGTTGACGCCCATTTCATGCGCGACGATGTGGGCCAGCGTGGTTTTGCCTAGGCCTGGCGGACCGAAGAGCAGGACATGGTCGAGCGCTTCATGACGATTTTTGGCCGCTTCGATGAAAATTTCCAGCTGTTCGCGGATTTTTTCCTGCCCCACGTAGTCGGCGAGTTTTTTCGGGCGCAGGGCGCGTTCAAGCGCTTCTTCTTGCGTGGATTCCTTGCTACCCGAAATGATGCGCTCGGGCGTGCTGGCGAAATTGTCGGTGTGCAGGGCCATGGGGGATCAGGCTTTGGAGAGCAGTTTGAGCGCGTGTCGGATACCGTTTGATACATCGGTATCCGGTGGCAGGGTTTTCATGGCGCCCAAGGCTTCGCGATCGTTGTAGCCGAGGGCGACGAGGGCGTTGAGGATGTCGCTGAGGGCGTCGGGGGCGCTGCTTTCCTGCGTCGCCGTGTCACCGGAGCTGACTTTTGCACCACTGACTTTGGGGAGTTTGTCGCGCAGCTCAAGCAGCAGGCGTTCGGCCGTTTTTTTTCCTATGCCGGGGATTTTGACCAAGCGCCCAACTTCTTGCAGCGTGACCGCGCGGTTCAGTTCTTCAACCGACAGACCTGAGAGCACTGACAGCGCGGTGCGTGCGCCGATGCCGGAAATTTTCAGGAGCTGGCGAAAGGCGGCACGCTCGCCGGCGCTGGCAAAGCCAAAGAGCAATTGCGCATCTTCACGCACCACAAAGTGGGTGAATAGGGTGGTGCGTTCGCCGGTGGCTGGCAGGTTGTAGAACGTGCTCATCGGGACATCGACTTCGTAGCCCAGGCCCTGCACATCAACGATGATCGTGGGCGGATTTTTTTCCAGCAATGTTCCGGTAATGCGGCCAATCATGGGGTGATGTCCTTCGTGAATTCTGGCTAGGGTTGTGGCTGTTTTGTGGTCAGCTCAGCAATGCGGCGCAGTAGATTGTCCACCACCTTACCCTGATCGAAAGCGGCGTACTTCGTGGCAAAGGCCAGTGCATTCTCGCGATAGGCCGGGTTTTCCAGCAGGGCGCCGAGTGCGGGACGTAGGTCGCCAGCGGGTGTTTCCGGGTTAATCAGAACGCCTGCGCCCATCGCGACCACCCGTTGCGCGACCAGAAACTGCTCCAGGTGGCCGGGCAGCATCAGCAATGGTTTGCCGGCGAGCAGGAAGGCGGTGCTGGTGGCGAGGCTGGCGTAGGTGATGGCGCAGTCGGCTTCACGGCTGGCTTGGGCGATGTCGGCAGCGTGGTCGAGAAACTGGCGCTGCGGGCTAGCGATGCGTGCGCGCAAGCCTGGATCAACGTCGGGGAAATAAATCGCGGCACGCACTGGCAGGCTCGCCAGTGCTTCCAGCGCAGCCGCGTGATGCGGGGTTTCGTTGCGCAGGTAGGCAAAGACACGCGGCGTGTCGCCCTCGGGCCAGCGAATTGGTGCCCCACCTCCCGCAATGGGGAGCGATCCCCAGTAACGTGCGGGCCCACGGTTCGGGTAGTGGTCCAACTCGGGGAAGCTGATCAGGCTTTCTTCCGCGACATCAAACAGCTGCGCCGTGCAGTCAATCGGGGCGTGCTGAAAGCGGGCGAGTACGCTATTGATGCTGGCGCAGGCCGCCTGATCCAGTGCCTGCAGTGGCGCTATCGGCAGCGGGTTCCATGGACGCATGTTGGGCAGCGGATTTTGCCGGGGCGGGACGGTGAAGCCGTTGGAGAACATCATCACCGGCAGATCGAGTGTGCGCGCAGCGAGTACGGCGGTCGGTGCATGGTCAGTCAGCACCAGTTGCGCGCCGGTAAGGCGCATAAGCTGACGCCAGCCGCCGGTAAGGCCAAACAGGGCTTTGGCATCGGCATAACCAAAGCGCAAGAGAATGTCCGCGTAGCTTAGTGGCGGGCCCTGGCGGGCTTGCTCTGATATCGTGGGCGCGGGCAAGTAGTGAAAGCCCTCGCTGGCCAGATAGTCGCCCACCTGCGCTGGCTGGGTGACAGCCCAGTGCACCGTGTGTCCGGCCTTGCGCAGCGCCCGTGCGAGCGGCATGAACGCGCCGACGTGGCCGAGATTGGCACCGAACTCCCACGCGTACAGAATCGTCGCCATCAGAGCATCCGCCCGCTTTTACGCCGCCGGCCAGTCACGCCCATATGACCGAGGGTGCCCACATTACTCAGAGCGCCGAGGCCATGACCGCCATGGGCGTGGCAGATTGCACACGCCAGCGCATCGGCAGCATCGGGGCTGGGGGTTCCGGGTAGCTGTAGCAGGCGTTTGACCATTTCCTGTACCTGTTCTTTCG
>CAZFSH010000321.1:0-2936 GCA_964521935.1 uncultured Propionivibrio sp. | reverse complement strand
AAACTGCAAATCACTGCCGCCAGGGTTGGAGGTACGGCAGAGCAGGATGATGCCTTTGTCTTTATAGGCCAGCCATGGCTCAACGGAGTCGCGGCCCATGTAAGGGCTGAGCGTCACGGCGTCGGCTTTGAAGCGCTCGAAGGCTTCGATGGCGTATTGCTCGGCCGTGCTGCCAATGTCGCCGCGCTTGGCATCGAGAATGACCGGGATGCCGGGGTGCCTGTCGTGAATATGCGCGATCAGCGCTTCGAGCTGGTCTTCGGCACGACGGGCCGCGAAATAGGCGATTTGTGGCTTGAAGGCGCAGGCCAGGTCGGCAGTGGCATCGACGATGGCGCTACAGAATTGCAGGATGGCGTCCGGCTTGCTCGTCAGGTGAGCGGGGAACTTGGCTGTGTCCGGATCGAGACCAACGCAGAGCAGAGAGTTGTTTTTTTGCCAGGCGGCACGGAGATCGGCGATGAACGTCATGGTAGTGAGTGTGGCCAAGGTGGCATTGAGGGCAGGAATTGTCGCCAAGGCTGACGACAAGGAGAGTTTATCGCGCGTGGTTACCTGGACGCGGGGTGGTCGGCCAATGCGGACCTTTGAGATTCGCCAGGCACAGCTTCGCAGTGAGACGATTTCAGGAGCGGCCCTCTAACCACGCTTTGGCCGTCTGCAGGTTGTCGAAAAGTCGAGTGTCCCAATTGACACTTAACTCATCGGCCATTGCCAAATACTTTTCGAGTTGTTCTCTGACTTGATCGTTGTTTGCGATCAACGCTCCTCTTAAATCCTTCCGAACTGTCGTGACGCCCTTGTCAAAGGCAGCCGCATATTCGATCTCGTAGTCGGGCATCTCTATCGATGATGCACGCGAAAAATCCCAAATGGAATAACGAATCATTTCCAGCCTCTCATCACCGCTGAATAAGTCGTTTACGGCCTCGATTTCATTGGGGGTAATCTTGCCGGCAAATTCGGCTAAAAATGTATTCCCCGACCAAGATATTGAGTAAGACATACACTTAACCTTTATGCACAGGTGTGGCGATTTTGTCATAGATCGCGACGTCGGTTCGTGAGGGGGGCTATGACTCGGAAACCCAAACGTCTCTGAGCAGTTTTTGCACGCCATTCGACATGTGAAAAAAGCCGTCTCTTGATAGCCGAAAGCGCCAGTTTTTAGGTTTAAGTACGATATAGCCAGGGCATGCTAGCAAGCTCGGTCATCATGACATTCGTTCAAATTTGGCCATAGAAAGCTTTAACACTAGCAACTGAAGCTGATTGGCAAAGTCACGAGCGCGACGTTGGCCCCCCCCGTCGGTGGGGGGGGATTTAGGCCGCCGAGGCGAATACTGCGCTATCGCACGTTGATTTCAACGGCTAACTGGAAAGAGATAAAAAATGGATGCGCCTGAAACGCGGTTGCAGCACTCGACGCTGGTCATGAAACTCTTCGGCTGGGGACTGCTGGCGTTCCCGATCTTCCTGTTTATCTATCCGCCTGGATTCACCTGGGGCGTAATTCCCCCCGAATTTTGCATCGGGCCACCCCACCCGCCTTCGCCATACGATGGCCTGCATCCCTACATCTTCATGCTTGTCGCCATGTATGCCGCGCTTGGCGTGCTGCTGATTCGCGGGGCGAATGATCCGCAAAGCAATGTTGGTCTCTTCGACTTCACGATACTGAGCAGTGTGTTTCACGCGCTGGTCATGATTCCGCAATCGTTTTATTACCCCAACGAGCACGCGCATCTGTGGGCGGATATCCCGTTCTTGTTTTTGATGACCTTTGTCTTCTGGAAATGGCACCCGACGCGCGCCAAGCGCTGAGCTTAGCCCGGTGGCGCTTACCGCCGGGCTAGCGCCGCTACTTTCCGGCTATTTCCCCGCACCCCACGAGTCTTTTAGCCCCACTGTGCGGTTGAACACCGGCGCACCGGGTTTTGAATCAACGCGGTCAGCGACGAAATAACCGTGGCGCTCGAACTGGAAGCACTGCTCGGGCAGCGCCTCTTTCAATGCCGGCTCCAAGTGCGCCGTGATGGTCGTGAGCGAGGCCGGGTTGATGTCGAGCAGGAAGTCGCGATCGCCTGACCCCGGGTGCGCTGTGCTGAACAGCCGGTCGTAGATGCGAATGTTTGATTCGTAGCTGTGCGCGGCAGAAACCCAGTGAATGTTGCCTTTGACCTTAACGCTGTCGGCACCGGGTGTCCCCGATTTGGTGTCCGGCAGATAGGTGCAATGCACGGCCGTGATGGTGCCCGCTGCATCTTTGTCGCAGCCGGTGCATTCGATGACGTAACCGTAGCGCAGACGTACCTTGTTGCCGGGGAATAGCCGGAAGTAGCCTTTGGGCGGTTCCTCGACAAAGTCTTCGCGTTCGATCCACAGTTCTTTGGAGAGCGGCACGGCGCGCTTGCCCAGCTCCGGCTTTTGCGGATGATTGGGCGCGAAGCATTCTTCACTCTGCCCATCGGGATAGTTGTCGATGATCAGCTTGACCGGGTCAAGCACGGCAATGCGGCGCTCGGCGGTTTCCCCCAGATCGTCGCGCATGCAGGCTTCGAGAATCGAGTAGTCGATTTCCTGATGTGATTTCGAGACGCCAATCATTTCCGCAAAGCGACGGAAGCCGGCGGCGGTGTAGCCGCGCCGGCGCGCGCCCACCAGCGTGGGCATGCGCGGGTCGTCCCAGCCGGCGACGTGCTTTTCTTCCACGAGCTGGATCAACTTGCGTTTGGACAACACGACATACGAAAGGTTCAGCCGTGAAAACTCGATTTGCTGCGGGGGCGGCAGGTTGATGCAGCCGGCTTCACCGAGACGGGCCATCAGCCAGTCGTAGAAGGGGCGCTGATCTTCAAATTCGAGTGTGCAGATGGAATGGGTGATGTTCTCCAGCGCGTCCTCAATAGGGTGCGCGAAGGTGTACATCGGATAGA
>CAZFSH010000320.1:0-2967 GCA_964521935.1 uncultured Propionivibrio sp. | reverse complement strand
TGATCGATCATGCGGAATTCCGCGAAGCCCGCCTGCACACCACGCGCCTCGACGAATGGCTGGATACCGGCACGCCGGTGCTGCAACGCCCGCAGCCAAGCTCTGCTGACTGGGCGCTGGCCGCCGCACGCTTCGCCAAGGTTGGCGAACACAGCCAGGCCATCGTGATCAAGCTCCGCTGCGGCGAGCAGCAGGAAAAAGTCTTCGTCGAGCCACTCGGCCATGGTCGGGCAAAAGTCAGCTGCTGTGGCACGGCGCATGAGATCGCACTGATCACGCCGATCAGCCAGAACGGCCACCACCTTCGCTACCACTGCGACGGTATCGCCCGGCGTGCCGTAGTCGTCGCGCAAGAGCGCGAGCTGCACATTGCCCTAGGCAAACAGCGCTTCGTTTTCACCGAAACCTCGCCCTTCCCCGCGACGGACAATGGCCACGATCCAAGCCGCGCCAAGTCCCCAGTCGCCGGCACCGTGGTGCAGGTAAACGTGGCGGTCGGCGAGGCCGTCAGCGAAGGCCAGCAACTCGCCTGCGTTGAAGCCATGAAGATGGAAATGTGGCTCACTGCGTCGGCAGCCGGCACGGTCAGTGCTGTCCATATCACCGCTGGCGAACAAGTCGCCGCCGGCACTGTTTTGATCGAACTGGAGATAAGCGAATAATCATGGAAAAAGCTATCCTCACCTGCGCGCTCACCGGCGTGCTCACCGACCCGAAGCAGCATCCGGTGCCCGTCACGCCCGCGCAAATGGCCGCCGAGGCACGTGATGCCTACAACGCTGGCGCAGCGATCATGCACGTACACATTCGCCGGCAGGAAGAAGGCATGGGGCATTTGCCCTCGTGGGACCCGGAGGTGGTTTGGGAAGTGACGGAAGCCATTCGCGCTGCCTGTCCGGGGGTGATCATCAACCTGACCACCGGCGTGATCGGCAAAGACATCTCCGGCCCCGCCGAGTGCATCCGTCGCTGCAAGCCAGAAATCGCCGCCTGCAATGCGGGCACGCTGAACTACCTCAAGATCAAGGAGGACGGCCGCTGGGCGTGGCCACCGATGATCTTCGACAACCCCGTCGAGAAAGTCAAAGCCTTCCTCGACGTGATGAAGGAAACCGGCACCCTGCCCGAGTTCGAGTGCTTCGACGTCGGCATCGCGCGCTCGGTGGCGATGTATCAGAAGGCCGGCATGACCGACCACGTGGATTACAACCTCGTCATGGGCGTCGCCTCGGGCATGCCCGCCGATGCGGAACTGCTCGCGTGGCTGTCGAAGCAGCTCGTGCCCGGGGTGACGTGGCAAACCACACTCATCGGCCGGCAGGAAATCTGGCCCGTACATCAGGCTACGGCGAATCTCGGCGGCATGCTGCGCACAGGTCTGGAAGATACCTTCTACCTGCCCGATGGCTCACGCGCCAAGGGCAATGGCGTGCTCATCGAAGCGCTGGCGCAATGCGCAAAACGTGCCGGGCGCGAGATCGCCAGCACGACCGAAGCGCGCGTCCGTCTTGGTCTGCGGGCCTCCTGAGAAAAGCCATGGCCGCCGACACCGTTCCCGCTCGCCTGCTCAAGGCCAGTCAGCGCTATGGCCAGGCACCCGCTTACTGGGTGCGTGGCGAAACCCACTGGCACCCAACGTCATGGACGGACTACGTCGCGGAAATTCGCGCCGCGGCCCGTGCGTTGATTGCGCTGGGTTTTGCCCCCGGTGATAGCGTCGCCATCCTGGGCTTCAATCGCCCCGAGTGGGCGACCATGGCGCATGCCGCGATGCTCGCCGGGGGCAAAGTCGCCGGCATCTACTGGACCAGCGCCGCCGACGAAGTCGACTACGTGATCCGCCACGCCGAAAGCACGGTGCTGCTGGTGGAAGATGCGACGCAAAATGCAAAAGTCAGCTCCTATGACACGGCGCCACCAAAACTGAAGCAGCGCATCGCCATGCGCGCAGCGAAAGAAAATTCGCCTATTGACGGCGTGTTGGGCTGGAACGAATTTCTCCAACTCGGCAGCAAGGCGCAGGATGACGAGATCGAGCGCCGGCTGGCCGCGCTCACGCCGGAGAGCATCGGCTGCCTGATTTACACCTCTGGCACCACCGGCCACCCCAAGGCGGTAGAACTGTCGCAACGTGCGCTGACCTGGGTGGCCGATGCGCTGATCGCGGCACTCGACAGCACGCCCGCCGATCGGAGCATTTCCTACCTGCCACTGGCGCACATTGCCGAGCAGATGGTCAATGTGCATGCACAAGCCTCCAGCGGCTACCAGCTGTATTACGCCAAAAGTCTGGAGACCTTGGGCGATACGCTCAAGGAAGTGCATCCCACGATTTTCTTTGCCGTCCCACGCGTGTGGGAGCGCATGCAAAAAGGGATTAGCGACAAGCTCGCCAGCGCCAAAGGGCTCAAGCCCAAGCTGGCCAAACTGGCAATGAGCCTGGCACTGCGCGGACAGGAAATGCAGCGTGCCGGCAAGCTTCCCGGCGTGCTGCATCAGCTGCTCATGGTGCCCGCGCGCAAGCTGATTCTCAACAAGGTCAAAACCGCACTGGGCCTCGATTGCGCGCGCTGGACCTACTCGGGCGCGGCGCCGATCTCGCCCGAGACGCTGCGCTTTTTTGCCGGCCTGGATTTATCGATTCGCGAGGTCTATGGGCTCTCGGAAACCTGCGGCCCGGCCACGTTGGGCATGTCGCCGACAACGCCCATCGGCTCGGTTGGTCAGGCGCTGCCCGGCATGCAAATGCGCATCGCCGAAGACGGTGAGCTGCTCATGAAAGGCCCCAACATTTTCAGCGGCTATGCCAAACGCCCGGAAGCCACCGCCGAGGCACTCATCGATGGCTGGTTCCACAGCGGCGATCTGGCGCGCATTGACGAGGCCGGCAACGTCTTCATCACCGGGCGCAAAAAAGACATCCTGATCACCTCGGGCGGCAAAAACATCAGCCCGGCCAATATTGAG
>CAZFSH010000319.1:0-2974 GCA_964521935.1 uncultured Propionivibrio sp. | reverse complement strand
TGGGAGCTGAGGAACCTCCAGAACCTTTCATATGGTCTCTCTGTATAATAGAGAGAGAATATATGAAGTAGATGCTGGAGCCCATTGCCGGCCCAAGGCATATGTAACGGCCGACAGATGCAGTTGTGGGCGCAATTGTAATAGCCAATGTAGTCCCCCGTATGGCGGGCGGTCAAAATTAATTTGACGAAAATGACCATGGTCAGCATTTAATTTCCCATATAAAACCCAATGCTCATCGGCATCGTAGCATGTACATAGCACATATTGCACTGCAACAAAAACCACAGAAAAGAGCCGATATATGTTCACTCTATGGAATTCCAATACTTTCATTCACTTTCTCAGTAATGGCCGCCTTTTCTTCAGAAGTGCTGCATTAAATCGCTACGCCACAGCCATTGGTTGGTCGGGGAGAGACGACAACCCAATCTAAGTTTCTCTTTGATAGGGAGAAAGTAGACTAAGTTCTCTCCGATAGGAGCATATGTGAATCAAACGTAGTGTTCATGGGCATCTGTTAAAAACAGTCAGAATAGGTCGGCAGATACCTTTTCTCTTTTATAGGAGAGATCGACACCAAAAAGCCGCCTCAAATCAAAGAAGTGCCTGTTTATCGCTATTGTAGAGCATTGGCCATTTGTCGACAGGAGCAAATGCTCCAAAACTGTTCTCTTTGATAGGGAGAAAGCTAATACTTCTTCTCTTTCATTCTGCAGATCAAGCCTCTTTCTGGAATCGGCCCAAACACATTAACACTACAATTCAATAACCATCGCATTTCAATTGAAAGCCGCCCGTCATTCCCAATTGCACCTCCTCCAGAACTCTGATAAACTGCTCTCTTTCTTCATAGAGAATTAGACCATTTCTCTCTCTTCTATCATAAGGAACATCTCTGATGTTCCCATCATAGAGACCCGCACATGTCCAAACCCTGTATAACCCTAACCGTTATCAAATATGGAGAACAGTTTGTTCCATCTCAGTAATAGAGAAGCCGCCTTCTATAGTGGAACGACGGAAAGGTCTTCTTTCCGCAGTGGAACTCTGACCTTCTGCACGGTCCATATCGCTAAGGGTCGACAAATGGTTCAACCTGTTTTGCTTCTATTTTGGAGCGTCTGAAAACGTCTAGGATGACGTTTTGAAGTCCCCCTACGACATTTTTTTCAAAATCCTACGATGCCCTGTTCATCGGCATCGTTAAAAATCGACCAAAGTGTCATTTCCACACTAAGAAACAGGCTACTTTTAGAGGCTATTTCCATGTTTCTTCTCAATACAGATGCTAATACAGTCTATTTTCGAACAGGGAACATTGAAGCTTTTTCGCCTGTTACTTGGTTCTATTACTGTTCGAGCAGGGGCTTCGGTGTCAGTCTTTCAAACGTCGAATTACATTATTTTCGAATTGTCTAAGACAGAGGTGATCATATGTTTCTCCTAGTAGATCATAACAACGTCCAATATACTCTTCGTTTCCATCACGGCCACAAATGGCTATATCATAATCCTTATAGCAATTGTTTCGTTAACGGCCTTTCAGTCGGCGCGCCAGGACTCTTCGAAGTAGTCTGACCCTGAAAAAGTCAAATTTCAAAATTTCGTGTTTTTTTCACCAATTTTCTCCTTGTCCTGCTCTTCCCTCTCTCAATGGTCGGTATCAAGGTCGACAAGGTGTCATTGCGGCTCCACTAGCCTTGCCTGTGCCGTTTTGACGGCCCTTCCATTGCGAGGAGCCTGAAAAAGTCATTTTTCAAAATTTCGTGTTTTTCTGTTTGAAATCGAAATCTATTCCCGCAATAGAATTGAATGTATTGTTTTCGCTGATATGAAAAACGCCATTGGGTTTTGACTGTTTTTCCTATGGCACTCTCGGTGCCGTCACGAGACAAAACCCCTTCACTCTCGCCACAAGTGCAGGTAACTTGTCTCGTGACACTGTACGGCAACGTACACTTTACGCTATTTGCCTTAGAGCTACCACCCTAGCGGGCCGACCCTCAGTCGGCCCTCTGCGTCGCTCCTAGTGGCCTTCCCAGCGATCCTCGTATGCGCCCGCGCATCATGCCTACGCGTGATCGCCTTATCCCGCGCACGCACTTTGGGAATCTGCACGGCTCTGCACTTTCCTATTGACTTTTGAAGCGGGATGGTCCATTGTCAGAACCATCGAAGGGGCGGCGGGAAAGCGGCTCACGACGATGACCCGGTTCCAAAGAAACGACACGGCCCGAAAGTTTCCGCTTGACTTTCCGAGCGGACGGAGCTAGTGTGCAGAAAGAAAGCGGGGCGGCCAAGTGGTCGGCACCCGATGTTCCTAGACGTTGCTACGGCAACAAAGGTGTCAATTCCATGAAAGATCAGAACAAGTCGAATCTCGTCGCCGCCGCTCGCAAGTCCGCCAAGTCCACCATCGAAACTGGCAACGTTGCAGCCGGTGTCGGCGAGGCGATTGCCGAAATCAAGGCGGAAAGCGTTTCGGGCGTCACTGAGCTGCTCGGCGGCGTTTTCGAGCAGCTCAAGGCGATGCGCGAGGATTCCGACCGTCGCGACAAGGCCGCCGCCGAGCGTGAAGCTGCGCTCCTGGCGCGTCTCACGGCCCCCAAGGTCCGTACTGTCAAGGTCGCTGCCGATGGTTCCCAAGTCGTTTCGTCCGGAAAGCGCGGTAAGCCTCCCACCGCCGGGCTCGATGATTGTCGCGATTCCGATGGTAAGGTCCGCAAGGTGGGCGTGCGTGCCTATGAAAACGAAACCAGTGGCATTCGGGTCTCCACCTATCGCCTCGCCTCGCGCGGCACGCACGCCGCCGGGATGGGCGTGGTGACGTCGAAGCAGGCGGCGTGTCCATACGACAAGCGTCAATTGGCGGTCATCGAAGCGGCGTCGGAATTCCTTGACTTCGGTCTGCGATTCAAGTTGGTCAAGGTGACGGATTCCACTGTCAAGCTGCACCCGGCGCGTCACCTGA
>CAZFSH010000318.1:0-2991 GCA_964521935.1 uncultured Propionivibrio sp. | reverse complement strand
GGCGTCGTCGCCGGCATCACCCCGTTCAACTTCCCCGCCATGGTGCCGATGTGGATGTTCCCGATCGCCATCGCCTGCGGCAACACCTTCGTGCTCAAGCCCTCGGAGAAAGACCCGAGCTGCCCGATGATCGTCGCCGAACTGCTCAAGGAAGCCGGCCTGCCCGATGGCGTATTCAACGTTGTCAATGGCGACAAGGAAGCGGTCGACACCCTGCTCACCGACAAGCGCGTGCAGGCAATCAGCTTCGTCGGCTCGACGCCGATTGCCGAGTACATCTACCGCACCGGCACCGCTAACGGCAAGCGTGTGCAGGCCATGGGCGGCGCCAAGAACCACGCCGTGATCATGCCCGACGCCGATCTCGACAACGCCACCAACGCCATCATGGGCGCGGCCTACGGCTCCTGCGGCGAGCGCTGCATGTCGATCTCGGTTGCCGTCGCGGTGGGCGATGAAGTGGCTGACGCGCTGATCGGCAAGCTCGCGCCGAAAGTGCAGGCCCTCAAGATCGGCAACGGCATGGATCGCAGCAGCGAGATGGGGCCGCTGGTCACCGGCGTGCATCGCGACAAGGTCAAAGGCTACATCGACAGCGCCGAGAAGGATGGCGCCAAGCTGGTGGTTGACGGACGTGGTTTGAAGGTGGCCGGTCACGAAAACGGCTTCTTCCTCGGCGGCACGCTCATCGACAACGTGCGCCCCGACATGGTCTCTTACAAGGAAGAAATCTTCGGGCCGGTGCTGCAAGTTGTGCGCGTCAAGACGCTGGAAGAAGCCATCGCTTTGATTGAAGCCCACGAATACGGCAACGGCGTGTGCATCTTCACCCGCGACGGCGGTACGGCGCGTGCCTTCACCGACGCCGTGTCGATTGGCATGGTCGGCGTCAATGTGCCGCTACCGGTGCCGGTGGCCTACCACTCCTTCGGCGGCTGGAAGCGCTCGCTCTTTGGCGACCTGCACATCTATGGCCCGGACGGCGTGCGTTTCTACACCCGCCGCAAGACCCTGACGCAGCGTTGGCCGATGAAACCACTGGCCAAGGCACAGTTCAGTTTTCCGTCAAACTAGGCGAAAAGTCAGTCGCTGTGAGACGGCGTAATATGCGTGGGTGCATTTGCGCTGGCTAGACTCTCGCATTCACCGTAAGTTTTTCCCACCCCGATGTCCTTAGGAGATTTTTAATGCTGAACCGTCGTCTTGTTTTGGCTGCACTCTGTGCCGCTACCGTCCTCGCCGCTTGTGGCAAAAAAGAAGAAGCTGCTCCGGCCGCTGCACCCGCTGCCGCCCCCGCCGCGCCGGCACCGAAGTGGGCCGAGCTGCGTGTGGCTATCGACCCGACCTACAAGCCCTTCACCTACAAAACCGAAGCGGGCGAGCCCACTGGTTTTGACGTCGATGTCGCCAAGGCGCTGTGTGAGCAAATCAAAGCCAAATGCGTATTCGTTGAGCAAGCTTGGGACGGCATGATCCCCGGCCTGACCGCCAAGAAATACGACGCCATCATCTCCTCGATGTCGATCACCGAAGAGCGCCTGCAGGCCGTCGATTTCACCAACAAGTACTACAACACCCCGTCCTGTATCGCCGCCAAGACATCGCTCAAGCTCGACGTCGCCAACCTGCCCGGCATGAAGGGCAAGAAGATCGGCGTGCTCAAGGGCTCGACCCAAGAGAAATATGCCCTGGGCGAACTGGCACCCGCCGGCATCAAGGTCGTTTCTTATGACGCGCAAGACCAAGTCTATCTGGACATCAAGGCCGGTCGTCTGGACGGTACCGTGGCAGACATGGTCGAAGTTAACGGTGGCTTCCTGTCCACCCCCGATGGCAAGGATTACTCCTGCGCCGGTGGCCGTATCCCCGCCTCGTTTGATGCCAAGTACATGGGCACGGGCGTCGGCGTTGCGATCCGCAAGGGTGAGGGCGAGCTGAAAGAAGCACTGAACAAGGGCATTGACGCGATCCGCGCTAACGGCACGTGGAAGACCCTGGCTGACAAATACGCACCCGGCATCGATATCTGGGGCGAGTAATTCAGCGCTGAGTTTCAGTACCGGATTGATGGTCTGAACCAACCGCCAGTGGGACGCAGAAAATTTCTGCGCTCCCCTGGCGGTTTTTCGTTAGGATCACGGCATCGTCACCGTCACGTTCGTCATGACACCCTACCTGCTCAATATTCTCAGTGGTCTGCCACTGACACTCGGCGTTGGTCTCGGCGCCCTGATTGTCTCGGCCCTGCTCGGCCTACTCGGCGCGGCGGCCAAACTCTCGCCCTACAAAGCGCTGAACTGGCTGGCTGACGCCTACACCACCATCGTGCGCGGCGTGCCGGACTTGGTCTGGATCATGCTCATCTACTTCGGTGGCCAGATCGCCGTCAATGAGCTGTTTGAACTGCTGGGCTACAAGCAAGGTCCGCAAATCAGCCCCTTCATGGCCGGCATGCTGGTTATCGGTTTTGTCTATGGCGCCTACATGACCGAAACCTTCCGTGGCGCCATTCTGAGCGTGCCCAAGGGGCAATCGGAAGCCGGCTGGGCCTTTGGCATGAGCCGCTTTCATACCTTCCGCCGCATCGTCTTTCCGCAGATGGTACGTTTTGCCCTGCCCAGCTTCACCAATAACTGGCTGGTGCTGCTCAAGGCCACGGCGCTGGTTTCGGTGATCGGCCTGCTGGACATCACCACACTGGCCCGCCAGGCCGGTGCCGCCGCACGCGGGCAAGTGCCGGGTGCGGCGCTGATCTTCATGTGCTTCGCTGGTCTGCTCTATCTGGCCATCACCCACCTCACGTTATGGCTGCTGGCCAAGGCCGAACGAAAATATTCGGTCGGTGTACGCCGGGGGACGTTCTGATGGATAAGTTTGCCCTGATGTTTCAAACGCAAAACCTGCTGCTGTTCTGGCAGGGGCTGCAAGGCACCTTCACCTTGCTCGTATTGAGCATGCTCGCGGGCGGGCTGCTGACCATTCCGCTCAGCC
>CAZFSH010000317.1:0-2995 GCA_964521935.1 uncultured Propionivibrio sp. | reverse complement strand
CTATCCCCGGGGATGATGATCGGCGTGCAGTTGTTTCAAACGCTCGCGTGCCACATGAGTGTATACCTGCGTGGTCGAGATGTCCGCATGCCCGAGCAGCAGTTGCACTACCCGCAGGTCGGCGCCGTGATTGAGCAGGTGGGTGGCGAAGGCGTGGCGCAAGACATGGGGCGAGATGCGTTCGGCGGGAATGCCAACGATCAGCGCGTATTTCTTGATCAGGCCCCAGAACATTTGCCGCGTCATGGCGGCACCGCGGTTGGTGAGAAAAATCGCGTCGGCGGTGCGCTCGCCCAAGAGCGTTGGGCGAGCCACCTCAAGGTAACGGCGCAGCCACTCGGCGGCGACTTCGCCCAGTGGCACCAGTCGCTCCTTGGAGCCTTTGCCCATGACGCGCAAGGCATGATCGGTGAGGCTGACTTCAAACAGGCGAATGCTGATCAGTTCTGAGACGCGCAGGCCCGTGGCATAGAGCAATTCCAGCATGGCTTTGTCGCGTAGCCCGAATGTAGTCTCGACATCGGGCGCGTTGAGCAGTGCTTCCACCTGTGCCTCGGAGAGCGTTTTGGGGAAACGCTGTGTGGGCATCGGGCGGCCGATATTGACCAGTGGGTCATGATGCAGGCGCCCTGCTGCAATCAGCCATTGGGTGAAGCGACGCAGGGTCGCCAGGAGGCGTCGCTGGCTGGCGCTTTTGAATCCGCCGGGGCGTGATTGCACGGCAGCAAGGTAGCCGGTGATGCTGGCTTCCGTGATGTCGAGCAGCGAGCTTTGCCGCCAGAGCGCAAATTGTGTGAGATCAGTACGATAGGCGGTGAGGGTGTTTTTTGACAGTCCGTCAGCGAGCCAGAGTTGATCGATGAACTCGTCGATCAGCGCGCTATCGTGCGCCGCCAGTTCAGCCATGGCCCTGTTCGTGGCGGAGCAGGAAGCGCTTGATGTCGAGCAGCCAGTTACCGCCACGAGTTTTGTACGAGCCGCCAAAGCCGCCTAGTTGCTGGTGCGCGGCGAGCACACGATGGCACGGCACCACGATAGGGTAGGGGTTGGCGCCACAGGCATTGCCGACGGCGCGTGGGCCGGTGTGGATGGCCGTGGCAAGCTCGCCGTAGCTCAGGGTTTGTCCGCAGGGAATGGCGGCAATCTGCGCCCAGACGCGGCGCTGAAAGTGCGTGCCAGCCGGAGCGAGCGGTAGGCCGAATTCAAACGTCGGGTCGCTCAGGTAGGCGCTGATCTGGCGCACGGTTTCGTGCGCCAGCGGTGTGCGTGGCGCCAGTTCCGCGCACGGTTCGAGGTAGTCAATGCCGGTGACCTCATCGGCGGAACAGCGAATGCCGATAGCAAAGCCTGGAGCGCTGACAATAGCGTTGTAGGGCGAACTCATGTGCACCGGCGCCGTCTCATAGCGACTGAGTTTTCGGCTGACTTTTACGCACGCACTTCGCCATCACCGAGCACGATCCACTTCTGCGAGGTCAGGCCTTCCAGACCAACCGGGCCGCGTGCGTGGAATTTGTCGGTAGAAATGCCGATCTCGGCGCCCAGGCCAAATTCGAAACCGTCAGCAAAACGGGTGGAAGCATTGACCATGACGCTGGCGGAGTCCACCTCACGCAAGAAACGCATGGCGTGGGTGTAGTTCTCGGTGACGATGGCTTCGGTGTGCTGCGAGCTGTAACGGTTGATGTGCGCAATCGCCTCGTCGAGCCCGGTGACGACCTTGCACGAGATGATCGGGGCGAGGTATTCGGTGGCCCAGTCTTCTTCGCTCGCCGCGATGGCTTGCGGCACCAAGGCCAGGGTTTCCGCACAGCCGCGAACCTCCACGCCTTTGGCACTGAGCATGGCGGCAAGGGCGGGCAATTCCGCGGCGGCAACGCTGCGGGCAATGAGCAGCGACTCGGCGGTATTGCAGGTGCCATAACGCTGGGTTTTGGAGTTCTCCAGAATCTTCAGCGCCTTGGCGGGATCAGCGGCGTCGTCGACATAGACATGGCAATTGCCATCAAGATGTTTGATCACCGGCACGCGCGCCTCTTTGGCGATGCGCTCAATCAAGCCCTTGCCACCGCGAGGCACGATGACGTCTACATACTCGGGCATGGTGATGAGCTCGCCGACGGCGGCGCGGTCAGTGGTTTCGATCACTTGCACCGCCGCCTCGGGCAAGCCAGCCTTGGCCAGGCCTTCACGCACGCAGGCAGCGATGACCTGGTTGGCGCGAATGGCTTCTTTGCCACCCCGCAAAATGGCGGCATTGCCCGACTTCAGACACAGCGCGGCGGCATCGGCGGTGACGTTGGGGCGGGCTTCGTAAATGATCCCGACTACGCCAATCGGCACGCGCATCTTGCCGACTTGAATGCCCGAGGGCCGGCGCTTCATGTCGGTGATTTCGCCAATCGGGTCGGGCAAGGTGGCCACTTGTTCCAAGCCTTCGGCTATCGCTTCGATGCCTTTGGCCGAGATAGTCAGGCGGTCAAGCAGTGCCGGCTCCAAACCGTTGCCTTTGGCTTCGGCCACATCCGCGGCGTTCGCGGCAAGAATCGCTGCCTGCTGCTGGCGAATGGCGGCGGCCATGGCGCGCAGGGCGTCATTCTTCGCCGCGGTGGAGGCGCTGGCCAGCGCACGTGAGGCGTCACGTGCTGCTTGGCCAATCTTAGTCATGTAGGTGTGGATATCCATGGCAATTCTCTTAGATAGTGTGGGCGCGCGGTTTAGCGAGGTTTACTTAGGCGCAGCGCTAATTGTAAAAACTCATCCCAAACATCGCCACGGGCCAGGCCCTTGACCATGCGGTCAATGCGTGAGGCGTGGAGTAGTGCCGCGCGCTGCATGCTGCTGCGCGCTTCGGTGGCTAGCGCCCAGAGCACCAGTGGCAAGGCGGCATCTTC
The DNA here is from genome assembly GCA_964521935.1 of uncultured Propionivibrio sp. Lineage (GTDB taxonomy): Bacteria > Pseudomonadota > Gammaproteobacteria > Burkholderiales > Rhodocyclaceae > JADJEF01. The sequence continues at coordinate 101 of CAZFSH010000317.1, read as the reverse complement.
GGCTTTGAGGCCATCGAGCGTGCGTGCAGCGCGCACGGGATCACGTGCCTTGATGGCATCACGCAAGTCGGAAATGTCGTAGCGGGCCACGTTGAGCACGG
>CAZFSH010000316.1:0-3007 GCA_964521935.1 uncultured Propionivibrio sp. | reverse complement strand
ACCAATGTGCTGGACGCCCGCATCACCATGACCAGCGCGCAGGGCCACGGCTGCTGCATCAGCCTGATCTTGCCGCGGGCCGCACGCGTCTGATTAGAAGCTTTGCAAGGCCGCGAGTAAACGCTCGCGGTTGAGTGGTTTTTGCAGGCCACCGAGCAGGCGCAAGCCGAAGGCGACAACGATCTTGCCGACGGTATCAATCAACTCCTGATCGCGCGAGGAAGCAATTACCACCGGAATCAGCATGTCGGCAGCGTGCATCTGTTCGGCGAGTTCGACGCCGTCCATGCCGGGCATTTCCAGGTCAATCAAGGCGACATCGGGGAGCGGATCAAGCGTGCGCAGCAAGGCCATGGCCTTCTCGCCGTCACTGGCCTGGTAAATCGTCGGGATGCCCAATTCACGACACAGCTCGACAGCAAAAGCGCGTTGCACCACACTGTCATCGACCACAATAATAGTGCTGACGGCGAGGCTGCCTGGCGCAGAGAAAGACTGATTCATGAGTGGCTCCCTTTTTAGCTTTATTTTGCGCACGATCATAGCGCGATGCGCCGTGTCACAGCAGCTGACTTTTGCGTAAGCCAGTTGTCAGCATAAACTGCATGCCCTGTCTCTACCCTTGTACCGACCCGGCATCTGCCTATGGCTGTCAAACCTGCTCACCGGCCGAATCGATCTGGCTACTCAGCTAATCTCCAAACTGGCCAGCGCGATCCGCGTGCGCTGGAGCGTGAGGCGCGCAATTTGATGCCAGGGCATGTGGTCGTGACCAGCGAGTCGGCGATTGCTACCTTGCTTGGCTCGTGCGTGTCGGTATGTTTGATTGATCCAGAGTTACGCCTGATCGGCATGAACCACTTTCTCTTGCCGCAGGTGCGCAAGCACATTGGCACAAAGGACGCCAGCCTCGCCGGCATGGCCGCCATGGAAAATCTGGTCAATGCCATGATGAAGCGCGGCGCCAACAAGGCACGCCTGCAGGCCAAGGCTTTTGGCGGGGCGCATGTGTTGAATCTGCCCAGCATCAAGCAAAGTATTGCGCCGGGAGAGCGCAATATTCACTTCACCAGGGAGTGGTTGTCCGCGGAAAAAATTCCGCTGGTGGCGATGGATCTCGGCGGCCAGGTGGCGCGCAAGATCGTCGCCGACCCGGCGACCGGGCAAGTGCATTGCCGGCACATCTCGCGCGCGGTAGTGCCGAACGACACCCTGCTGCGTGTTGAAATTGAATACTCGCGCAAGCTGGAACTGGAGCTCGATAAGCGCCACATTGATTTCTTTTGAGTGAGTCGGCGCCTATCCTCACCATTGCTCACCGTTGCTCAGCCTTGTTTTGTCTACTTACTGCCCATTGCCTTCCCTATCCCATGCCTAACCACGATCTCAGTGCGCTGACCCACGGTCATCACTTTCATACCTCCAGCCAGGTCGCTGAACGCGGTACCCGGCAGGTGATGTGGATTACCTTGGTCATGATGGTGGCGGAAATTACCGCCGGCTGGTGGTTTAACTCCATGGCACTGCTCGCCGATGGCTGGCACATGAGCTCGCACGCCTTTGCCATTGGTATCAGCGCCTTTGCCTACGCGGCGGCACGCCGTTATGCCGATGACAAACGTTTTGCCTTTGGTACCTGGAAGATTGAAATTCTGGGCGGTTTTGCCAGTGCCATCGTGTTGCTAGGTGTCGCGGCACTCATGGTGGTGGGCTCGGTGGAGCGTCTGTTTTCACCCCAGACCATCCAGTATCAAGAAGCCATGATGGTGGCAGCGGTGGGCTTGGTGGTTAACATCGCCTGCGCCCTGATCCTCGGCCATGCCCATGATCATCATGGCCATCAGGGGCACGGACATGAGCACCACGATCACGACCACGGTCACGAACATCACGGCGACCTGAATCTGAAAGCCGCCTACACCCACGTGCTTGCTGACGCCGCCACCTCGGTGTTGGCGATTGTGGCCCTGGCCGGTGGCTGGGTATATGGCTGGGCCTGGCTGGACCCGCTGATGGGCATTGTGGGGGCGCTGCTGGTCGCCGTCTGGGCGAAAGGTTTGCTCACGGAGACGGCGAGTGTTTTGCTCGATCGCGAGATGGATCATCCGGTGGTCGAGGAAATTCGTGAAGTCGTGGCCAGTGAGCCGGACATAACGCAGCTCACCGATCTGCACGTCTGGCGAGTAGGTAAGGGCACTTATGCCTGTGCGCTCAGCCTGCTCACCCACGACGAGAGCCTGACGGCGACCCGCGTGCGCGAGCAGTTGGCGGTGCATGAAGAGATCGTGCATGCCACGATAGAAATCCATTTTTGCCAGCAATGTGCGCAGTAAATATCGCTGGCTAGCCCCGTAAATAGGTCGATTCTTAGGGCGTGTTCTCAATTAGGCGACGAGGGCGAAGGCGTTTTTTGGGTGCAGGGCAAGGCGTGAGGAGCGCCGTTTGGCCATGCCAAACAAGCGACGAGCAACGCCGCCATGTGCCCAAAAAAACGCCTTCCCGAAGGGTTGGGAGGCAAAAGCGCGTCTGCGGCGTTGCAGCACTTGCCCATAGATGGACTATGGGCGGCGCGCTGCGCCTTGCATCCATCGCTTTTGCCTCCCAACGCCTCTCGCCGACTAATTGAGAACACGCCCTAGTTTTTGACCTCTAAACACGCGCCCCGGTTTCAGGTCCAATAGGCTTATGGCCTGCTTTGTGCAGGCGCCGAGTGGCTCCTCTTGAGCTTAGCCTAGCCGGACCCGCCTTATGACCACCTATTCCGTCACCGCGATTACCACTGATTTGTTTGCCGAGCCGGATGAGCGGCCGACCGCTGCGCCCGTTAATGGGATTTCAGTCCCCCCTGCCGAATCCGCTGAACTGGCTGACTCCCGGCCCACGATCGCGCCGGAGATGGCTCGCTTGCTCGCCTTCACCCAGCACACTGAGACAACCGTCACCCCGCGCGAAATCAACGCCCAGCTCAGCAAGGTGCTGGATGCTTATGATGAATTGACGGCCTTGT
>CAZFSH010000315.1:233-3025 GCA_964521935.1 uncultured Propionivibrio sp. | reverse complement strand
TGCTATCAACGCTGCACTGACTGTCAAGCAACAACCCAACAACAACAGCGGCCGTAGTCTGACTCTCGACGTCGGTGGCAATGGCGTCACCGGAACGGCCGCTATCGAAGCTGATCAACTACTGCTTCTGGGCAACGGCGATTTCGTTCTCAACGGTAACAGCCTCGTTAACACCCTTGCCGCCAATGTTGATGGCGATCTTGACTTCAAAAACAGCCAGAGTTTGACCATTGGGCAGGTGACGACAAGCCGATTCACGACCAACAGCCCGCTAACTACACCGACATCGACGTCTTACACGGCAGAGGGTGTGCATAAATTCACCGGCTGGACGACCGGCGTAGCCTCGGGCGGAGTGACTCCAAAAACAGCAGGCACGTCCGCGACCGATAACGACGTAACCATCACCCTGACTGGCGGCGATCTCACCCTTGCCACAGATGTGAAAGCCGGCACGGGCACCGTGGCACTGACGGCGGCAGCAGGCAAGGTGGAGGAAAGCGGAACCGGCTTAAGTGATGGTGCAGGTCCGATCGTTACCGCCGCTGCGCTCTATGTAAAGTCTGCCAATACCTCGCGATTGAACAATCAGAACGTTATCGCCAATGACCTTGCAGCAGACATAAGTACTGGTGGGCTGGAGTTCTATAACACCGTTGGCATCGATGTCGATCGAGTTGTAGTTAAAACGCGGACGGCGAACACGGATGGTTCGGTTGCTTCCAGCGACTTGAATAAAGACGGAATCACCGCACAAAGCACCACAACTAGCGTGATTGGCGATGTCGCTGGCCAAGTAGTCCTACGCGCTACGTCTGGCAATATTACCCAGACGACCGACGGCACTGTAAAGGCCACCAGTCTCGGCCTGTACACCGATAACGGTAATGTCACCTTGAACAACACCGCCAATGAAATCGGCACACTGGCGGCCAAGTTAATGGCTACCGGCACCGACATCAGTGTCAAGAATAAAGTTGGTATGACTGTTGGCACGGTTGATACGATTACATCGGGAATGCTGACGGCAACGAGTCTCAGCGGAGTGCTGACCAAGAGTGACGGCACCACGAACGGCGACATCAGCCTCTATGCTTCGCAAGGCACAGGGCTTGACGAGTGCGCCACCAATTGCGACCTCGAAATAACCCAAGCAGTCAATACCGATGGCGTTACAGGGACAGCTACACCGGTAAGCGGTACGCTCGTTCGCTTGGTTTCCGGCAAAGGTGCAGTCAAAGAAACCGCGTCGACAGGCGTAGTGACGACCGACCAACTCCTGGTACAGGCGACTAATGACACCAACACCGCACCCAACTCGTCCAACCTGGATAAAAACAACGCGGTGAACGTGCTAGCCGCCCTGCAGAGCGGCAGCGCCAATCAGGATATGGTGTTCAAGAACACCCGCTCGTTGTCCATTGGTAGCGTTGCTGGTGTGGATGGTGTTACGGCACTGACCGGCAACGTCACGATCAATTTGCCCTCAGGAATCGTCGGAACACCCAACAACCTAACTCAAACCCAAGCAGTTAAATCTGCTGGCTTATTGACCAATGTCACATATGGCGAAGTAAACCTTGGTGAATTGTCCAACGATGTTGATGTTCTGGCGGCCAATCTCGCCGGCGCGAACCAAAATTTCACCCTGAACGACACCGATGGTCTTACTGTTGGCACCGTTAATGGTGTGTTGGGAGTGACGACTACCGATGGTGGTGACATCGCCATCGCCGCTGGCGGTGTTGGCGCAAATACCTTAACCAGCACTACCATCACAATTATTAAGGACGTATCTGCAGGCGGGGCAGGTACGGTAGATATCCGTGCTTACGGAACTGGCGATGTAGCGATTAATGATTCAGCAACAGTCAAATCGGAAATTGGCGGCACTGTGCAAATCGCTGCCGGACATGCAATCACGACGAATACAGCGAACAACACCGGCACCGAAATTGATACTGCTGGTGACGTTAACTTAATCGCCGCTACTGCTGGTATTGGCTCTGATACCAACCGCATTGAGATCGCCCGCGCTTCAAAATTAGCAGGTTCAGCGGGTGATTCCATGTGGGTGCGCAAGCTCGGGGCATCAAGTGACCTGATTGTCGGAACCGTGTCGGGACTGACCTTTAACGGGGTTACAACATTTGATTATGCTGGAGGCACTCTCGGTTCGCAGTTGTTGGCGACCGGTGTAACCGTAAGTGATCGCTCTGGCTTGGTCACCACGGCGAACAACGGCAAGATCAGTCTGACGACGGAAGGCGGCGACCTGACGCTCACCCAGAATGTGACCGCGCATGGCAGTGGCTACGTGGATTTGCGCACCGCCAGTGCGGGCAATGGCGGCGATGTCGCGATCAACAATGGCGCCACGATCAGCAGCAGCACCGGCACGATCCAGATCGTCGCTGGCACGACCCTGAGCACTGACTCCGCCAATGGCACCACGAATGAAATCGTCACGGACGGCAACGTCCTGCTGGAAACGGGCTCAACGATGGGCACGGACAGCAACCGGATTGAAATTGGTGGAGCGGCCAAACTGGCGGCCCGCACCCTTGGGCTAGGCGGCAATGGAGACATGTGGCTGCGCAAACGTGGCACGACGGACGACCTGGAAGTCGGCACGGTAGCGGTACAGAACAGCGCCAGCCTTCTGGACAACGCTGTCCTGGCGAGCGGACAGACCACGGTAGCCAGCAGCAACGCGACCGAACTGAAAGGACTCTCGACCACGGCGAACAACGGCAAGATCAGTCTGACGACGGAAGGCGGCGACCTGACGC
>CAZFSH010000315.1:0-133 GCA_964521935.1 uncultured Propionivibrio sp. | reverse complement strand
CGATCAACAATGGCGCCACGATCAGCAGCAGCACCGGCACGATCCAGATCGTCGCCGCTGGAAGCATCAATGGTGACGACACAGATGCACCGGAAGTAGAAACCTCAGGTGCCGGCAAGTTGCTCTTGCAGGC
>CAZFSH010000314.1:0-3064 GCA_964521935.1 uncultured Propionivibrio sp. | reverse complement strand
AACTCGTGCAGTATTTTCAATGTTTCGATACAAGTCGAGTCTTCCAATCCTAAATCGACCTGCATCTGCAAACTGCTGCGCGTAACACAAGTCTGTGAACGCACGATATAAGATATTTGGATAGGGCATTTCGGAGGTTCTAAGGTCTAACGCGAAGTAGACGACAAAACGGGAAGTAAACCGCTTATTGGACAGCATGCTGTTTTGATGGTGGATCGTAATGTTTTGTATTGATGAACAGTTTCCATCTTGGCGTTAGTCAGCCTGTCCAATAATCATGTCCACCATCGCTGGTCTGTCCTCAATCAAGTGCGTCATAGCTTTTCTTTCGGGCTGGCTGTTCATGCTGTCGCCAAATAACGGTGAAATTTTGCGCAATGCGGCAGTTACGGCTGCGCAAAAAATGTGTTCGTTGGCGGATCATTCTGCACGAGCCGCGCCGCCTTGCCCATCGCTAAAAGTAGTTACCCTTTGTTCACATTTACCGGGTAATAGCGGAGTGCCTTGCCCCTAATACCTTGTCAAGGCGGTGGTCCGTGCAGGGGGTCGCAAGCTTGAAAAAGCCCGCTTGAAACCACCCAGACAATGGCAGCAAACAACAGCAAAACCCAATAAGTGCTTGCCCCTTTAGCGCGTCGCCTCCCCGTCTTGGGGGGGCGATGCGGCGCTCACTCGCTTAGTATGGTGAAACAAAATCGGTGCGCAAGTTTCTCTTGACGTGCCGGCATATTCACCGAGGAGAGCGCAGTGGCTGTTTCACCCCCCATGTCGTCACACCCTTTCGACAGCGAAGAACCTTATCCCGTCCCGCGTCGTTATGCCTGGATGGTCTTCGCCATGACCTTCGGGCTCATGATGTCGGACTATTTGTCGCGGCAGGTGATCAACGCCATATTCCCTTTTCTGAAAGCGGACTGGGGCTTGAGCGATACCCAGCTGGGCATGTTGGTCAGCGTCGTGGCTCTGACAGTGGGCATCATGAGCGTGCCGATTTCCTTTCTTGCCGACCGCATCGGACGAGTCAAGAGTGCGACCATCATGGCCTTGGTCTGGGCGGGGGCGACGGTGGCTTGCGGCTTTTCCGAGAGCTTTGTGGCCTTGCTCATTGCGCGGGCGCTGGTTGGCTTGGGCGAGGCGGGCTATGGTAGTGCCGGTTCGGCAATCTTGGCGCATGCCTTTCCTACAAGGCTGCACTCCACGGTGATGGGCTCATTTCTGGCCGCGGCCATGATTGGCTCGGTGCTCGGCGTGGTGCTTGGTGGCTTGATCGCGCAGCACTTGGGCTGGCGCATGGCGTTTATCGCCATGGGGGTGTTTGGCTTGGTCCTCGCGGTGAGTTTCCCGTTTGTGGTGAAAGAGCCGCCCAATTCCGGCACCGAGACTGGCGCGCCGCGCATGCCGGTGAAGGAGGTTTTTCGGCACCTGTTTTTCACGCGCACCGCCGTCTATACCTTTCTGGCAACGGGCTTTGGCATGTTCACGCAAGGCGCGTTTCTCGCGTGGCTGCCCAGCTACCTGAACCGTTACTACGGACTGGAACCCGCCAAGGCCGCGATGGCGGCCGGTGTGCTGGTGGTGTGCACCAGTATCGGCATGATTGTCGGCGGTGGTTTGGTCGATCGCTTCAGCCGCCATAACAAGGCGAATCGACTGCGCATTTCACTGGTGTATTGTCTGTCATCGGCATTAACTTTCTTTGTCGCCTTCAGCCTGGATGCCGGGGCGGTTCAGTATTGCCTGATTGGCCTGGGCTTGATGCTTAGCGCGGGATTCGCCGGCCCCTCGTCGGCGGTGGTTTCCGATGTCACGCCTTCGTCAATTCATGCCACCACCTTTGCGGTGCTCGCGCTGTGCTACGCCTTGCTGGGCATGGCGCCGGGGCCGGTGGTAACGGGTTGGATTGGTGACTACACCAGCCTCAAAACCGCCATGCTTATTGTGCCCTCGGTCAGCCTCATTGCGGCTGTCATGTATTACCTGGCCTCGCGTCACTACTTGAGTGATCGGGCGCGCGTACATGGCGATAGCGTTTCTTCGTAATCTGCCTAGGAGCGATCGATGACCACATCCGTCAAGTTGATTGCGCACCCCGCTGCCTGGACGCCGGAGACCTTGTTTCAACGCGAGCAGGACTGGGTCTATACGCTGGGTGATGACGATATCGCCGAACTGGACGCCGCCTGGAAATCCGCCAAGGCCGCCGGTTTGGCCGTACCCCGCTTTGGCAAGGAGGCGTTCCCCTTACCCCGGCTGATGGCCAAACTGGCGCCTTATCAGCATCAGCTTGATGCAGGGCTGGGGCTGTTGCAGATCAAGGGTTTTCCGGTTGATCGCTACTCCAAAGATGCGGCCAGCCTGATCTTCTGGGGCCTGGGCATGCATTTTGGTGCCCCCTGGGCGCAGAACAATCGCGGCCATCTGCTGGGCGATGTGATCAACGAAGGCAAGTCGCTTGACGACCCGTCGGCACGTGGCTATCAGACCACGGCGACGCTCAATATGCACACCGACGGCGCTGATCTGGTGGCTCTGCTGTTTCTCAAGCAGGCCGAGGTGGGCGGTGAAAGTACGGTGGTCAGCGCGCTGTCCATTTATAACCTGCTGGCACAGCGCAATCCTGAGGCCTTCGCCATACTGGTCAGCAAGTCGTGGTGTATAGACTGGCGCAATGAACAAAAAGAGGGCGATCTGCCTTACCACCGTGGGCCTATATTTACCGAAGTGAATGGTCAGCTGAGCTGCTTTGCGCTGACGCCCTATGTGCGCAGCGCCCAGCGCTTCCCCGAGGTGCCTCGCCTGACCGCCGAAGAAATCGCCGCGCTGGATGCTTTTGATGCGGCGAGCGAAGATCCTTCACTGCTGGTCACGTTCAAGCAGGAAGCGGGTGATATCTTCTTCCTGAATAACCACTTTCACGCTCACGGACGCAGCAGCTTTGTCGATGCCGATGACCTGAACGAGCGCCGGCATTTGCGCCGCCTGTGGTTGCAGTCCAGTGCCTGGGATTCGCACAGGCCGCTCATCATGCAGAATATTCTGGACATGTCACGGCACTGGGAAGTGG
>CAZFSH010000313.1:0-3081 GCA_964521935.1 uncultured Propionivibrio sp. | reverse complement strand
GCGTTGCCGCGTTGCCCGATCATTTCCGAGCTGCGCTTCAGGCTGATGAATTCGACAAACTTCGCCTTGCTGGTCGGGCGCGCCCGTTCGAGCAGTTTGCACAGGGGAAAGCCATTCCAGGGCACGATCATTGACCAGCCCTCCACACAGCGGAAGCGGTAGATGCGTTCTTCGCTGCCAAAGAGTTTTTTCAGGTCGTCAATATCGAGGGTGTAGGGTTTTTCCACTTCGCCGTCGACCGTCACCGCCCAAGGCGTGGTCGTCAGGGCCTGCGCCAGGTGGCGAGGCGCTTTTTTGTCCGTGGAAAACTCGTAGTAGTTGTTGTAGCCGGTGATGTCGGCCAAGGGGGAGGGTTTTTCTCCACCGGCCAGACGCACCGCTTCCGCCAAGGGGGTATCGCAGGCGGAGGCCGCCAGGGCGTCGCGACTCAGCCAGCTGCCCCCCAGCAGCGCGGCGGCAGAAGCGACGAAACGCCGCCGGTCATAAAACAGCTCCGACGGCGTGACGTCTTGCTCGATGAGATCCTGTGATTGGCGGATCAGCATGGGCGATTAGTCGAGCGGCAGATCCGGCATGGCGACCTGAATGAAGGGCGAGGAGAGCGCCTTCATGAACGCCACCAGCGCTTCTTTCTCCGCTTGCTCCAGACCCAGCGGTTTCATGTTGGGCGAGAGATTGGTTTTGACTACGCCACCCTGGTTGTAATGCTCAACCACGTCCATCAAGGTCTTGGCAGAGCCATCATGGAAGTAGGGGCCCGTGCGCGCGACTTCACGCACCGTCGGGGTTTTGAATGCGCCTTTCATGGCCGCCACCGGCTTGTGGGCATAGCGCCCCATGTCCGGTTCGGCAGCGCCCCACGATGCCAGGCCCAGATTGTGGAACCCGTTGTCGGTGAAGTTCGGACCGGAGTGGCAGGCAGCGCAGTTAGCCTTGCCAACAAACAACTTGAAGCCATCAACCTGTTGTGCGGTCATGGCTTTGGCATCACCCTTGACCCAGCGATCGAAGGGCGAATTGTTGCTGACGGCGACCGTGCGCTCAAACTGGGCAATGGCTTTCGACACGGTGCTGGCGTCGATCGGTTCGCCCGGGAAGGCCTTGGCGAACAAGGCCTTGTAGCCTTCGTTCTGGTTCAGCCACTTGAACAGGCGGACGGTGTCCATGTTCATTTCGACTGTTGCTTCCATGGGGCCCATGGCCTGATCTTCGAGTGATTTTTTGCGGCCGTCCCACATCTGGATGCTGTTGAAGCCGGTATTGAAGACGGTGGGGGAAGCGCGGCCGAGGACCATGCTCTTCACACCCTTGCCGGTGGGCAAGCCATCCGACCAACCCAATGACGGGCTGTGGCAGGTGGCACAGGACATGTTGCCATCGCCGGAAAGGCGGGGATCAAAAAACAGTTTGTGACCCAGATCCAGACGTTCCTTGGTGGCTTCGTTGCCAGCGGGGTGCGTCACCTTGGGCAGCAGGAAGCCTTTCAGACTGGGGTCGCCAGCCTTGAAGGTGTACGTGTCGGCAGCGAAGGCGCTGCCAATCAGTGTTACCGATAGACCGAGGCTGAGTGCAAGCTTTTTCATGTCGAGTATCTCCCTAAGAAAGTGCTACTTGAATTCACGAATTGAAAACAGAAAATTCAACGTGTCATTGATTTGTTCATCGGTCAGTTGTTCGCCCCAGGGTGGCATGCCCTTGCCACGATTCATCGCTTCGCCGCCCTTGCGCAGGACTTGGTCGATGTACTCGCGCGGTGCGACGGATTGGGTCAGATTGAAGGGTGGCGGGTTGTGCAACTTGGCGGCGCGGCCATCGCCTCTGGCTTCTTTGCCGTGGCAAAGCGTGCAGTAGTTTTGAAAGACGAGGCGACCGCGGATGACCGAGGCTTCGACGGTGTCTTTGAAGTTGCGTACGACGCATTCATCCGTGACCGTGCCTTCGCAGGTTTTGATGGCTACATGGGTATCCAGACGTTTTTCCTGGGCGTGCGCCCCAACGGCAAGGAAGGCCAGTGCCCACCAGATCAGGGGCTTCATTTTTCGACCTCGACCACCATTTGCATGGTCGGATGAATCGAGCATTCGACTTCCACCATGCCGGGCTTATCAAACGTTACCCGCTTCATCTGGCCCTTCGGGTAAGAGCCGAGGTCGAAGGATTTGGCGTCTGACAAAGAGAATACATTGTGGGAAATGTCATCGGAGTTACGAAAGTCCACCGAGTCACCCACCTTGACCTTCAGCGTTTTCTGGCTGAACTGCTTGTCTTTTTGGTCGACGATGTACTCTTTGGCGGTAACGCTGCTGGCAGCGAAAATGAGGGATACAAGGATCAGGCTGCGCTTCATGGTGTCTCCTTTGCGTAACGAGTAACGTGAATCAAGATTGATCAAGCGTGAAATGATCAGCGGAATCGCGCAAGTGTCGCGATACGCCGGTAAGGGTGCCCGATACATTGACCAGCGTGGCAGCCCATTGACGGATGGCATCGGTTTTTTGGCTCATGGAGCCGATAACCTGAGTGATTTCCTCGACAGCGGTGAGTTGCTCACGCGCCAGTTGGTCGGACTGATGGAGCGCGTCCCGGATGGTCAGCGCGCGCTCACGTGACTCACGGGATTGCGCCATCAATGTCTCGACGTGCACGGTGTTCTGATGCGCTTCGGCACTGGAGCGATCCAGAAAGCCCAGGGTGTCGTCAGCGGATTTGGAAATATTCTCGGCCAGACTGCCAATTTCAGTCGCCGCTACGGAGGAGCGCTCGGCCAGTTTGCGAACTTCATCGGCCACGACCGCAAAGCCCCGACCCTGTTCGCCGGCACGAGCGGCCTCGATGGCGGCATTGAGTGCCAGTAGGTTGGTTTGCGCGGCAATTTCGCCAATGTCACTGGTGATCCGGCTGATGTCCCGGGCCTTGGTGGCGAACTCGCGGGTGCTGGCAACCGAGTTGGACAGGTTGTTTTCGAAGCGGCGGAACTGTTGGGCCGTCGCTTCCAGATTTTCTGCGGACTTGGCGGAGGCGGTCGCCAGTTTGTCGGCATCGCTCGACATGCTGCCGATGTGGCTGGACATCGTGGCCGAT
>CAZFSH010000312.1:0-3081 GCA_964521935.1 uncultured Propionivibrio sp. | reverse complement strand
CCACATCAATCCTGCTTGATCGCAAAGCGCGCCGGCAGGGTGATGTGGAGTTCAAAGGGACGAAACCCTGGCGTGACAGCGTCACCGGAAAACCGAATACGCACATCACCATTGTGTTTGTTGAGAAACTTCCGGATGGCATCCATACCAACGCCACGGCCGGAAACATTGGTAACCTCGGCCGCCGTGGATAAGCCTGACAAAAAGATCAGTTCGGCAATTTGCTCATCACTGACTGGCTGATCCGGGGTGAGTTGCCCATTGGCGATTGCTTTGCGATAAATATGCTCAAGAGCGAGCCCCTTGCCGTCATCGCTGAAGACAAATTTGACCTCGTCGTCGTCACGATCGACGCTCAGTGAAATCTTCCCTTGTTCCGGCTTGCCCTTCGCACGCCGTTGCTCGGTGGCCTCAAGACCGTGATCCATCGTGTTGCGGAAAACGTGCATGAAGACATTGCGCAACATCGGAACAACGTCCTTCTGTATGCGCACCCCATTGTCATCAATCGTAATCTCGGGGATCTCTTTTTCAAGTTGCCGGGCAATCGATGGTACCGCCGCGACAATGCCCTTGAGCACCTCATCAACCGTCTCGTAACGCACCGTATTGATTTGGCGCCGCACCAGACGAATCGAGTCTTTCAGGTCATTGATATGCGAAAGATCCGTGATCCCATCGACGGCCAGGTGGATTTGCTCCAGCACGGCGGGGTCAATACCACTCCCGCCAGTGAAGCCGGCCAGTTTGTCTTTGAATATGGTTTCGTAACGCTCAACACAGGCTCTGGCGGCGCTCAATTGCTCCAGCAGTTCAGCTTGATCCCACTCATACGTGCCCTCTGAGCGCAAGCGGCTGTAGGCCGATTCGGCATCGTGCACACGATCGGTAATGTAGCTCAACCCATAGGTACGGGCATTACCCTTGATGGTGTGCATGTTACGGAAGAGTGCGGCAATCACATCCTGATCCTTGGTCGTCGTCTTCTCGATCAAGGCCCGGTTTTCATCCATAAACTCGGTGGATGTCTGGATGAATTCAAGCAATTTATCTTTCGATACGGCAAGAATCTGACCGATGATTTCCAGTTCCTCTTTCTGCTTTTCAGTTTCAAGTTGCAGCGCCTTGAGCTCGGTGACATCACGGACCGTAACCATGAGCTTGCCAACGAGGTCATCGCTGTCGAGAACGGGATTCCAGTCAAGCTCCAGGGTTTTACGGCGCCCGTCGGCAAAGGTCTTGGTGTACTCGGTGACCAGCAGATGCGAATTGAACTCAAAGTTCATGGCCTCTTCACCAATAATCGAATCGACCGTCGCTTCGATCTGATTCAAGGCATCGCCACCGATACTGCTGCCTGTAAACAAGAACGGAAACACTGGCTGATCGGCGACCTCTTTGGTTTCAAAAATTTCGCTAAGAAATGCCGAATATTCAGGGTGAATCTTCGCGCCACGAACAATGGTGAAGATTCCCTGCCGCATGTTTTGCAACATGGTGTTGACGTCATGGGTCTTCTGCCGCAACTGTGCCGTACGTTCGAGAATGCGCTCTTCCAGCGTCCGGTTCTGCTCTTCAATCACCGCCAGCATCTGAATGTTTTTGGTGGTGATAACCGCCATTCGCGCAATGGTCAGGGCAAATCCTTCATCCTCCGCATCAAACGCAACTTTGCCGACTTCCCCAACGAAATTCATCACGCCAAAGACGCGCTTGTCGTCCATCATCGGTACGCAGAGCAAGGCACTGGGGCGAATCCCTTCCGGGGCGGCAACATACTCAGCCGCCTTGGAAACATCGGGTATGAACAGAGTCTTGGCGCTGGTCGCCACATGCCCGGCAATACCTTCGGACATTTTGAAGCTTTTGGGAAAACTGCTGCTGACATTCGCCATGACAGGGTAATACGCATGCAGCGTGAGATTTTGCTCATCATCCAGCAGGTAGATCGAACCGCGCTCAACCTGAGTTTGCTCATGCATCACCTTGATCGCAGTTTCCAGCGCCTCGGTCTGGTCGTGGATACCCGCCATGACCTCGCCGGTATTGTTCAGAATGGCCAGGTCCGCGAGTTTTTTCCGGATCGCGTTGCGCATCAGATCAAAACTGACGGCCAGCGCGCCCAGTTCATCCTTACGCAGAGTATTGATTTCAGCGGCCAGATTGCCCGCAGCGAGTTGATCGGCGCTCACGCGCAGGGCATCAATCGGTTGCTGGACGATGCGTTTGCCCAAAAACCAGATAAACGCTGAAATGATCATGACCAGAACAAGGGCAAAACCGGAAACCAGCAGCGTGGTATGACGTATGAGCGCCTTGACGTTATCGGTCGTAGTAAGAATCTGTACTTGGGCGATTTCCTCGCCCTCGCGGGAGATTTTGGCACTCGTAAGCAGGTGCGACGGATTCTTGACCCATTCATCAAAAGGCTTGGCGGCAAAACTTTCCCGAATTTTCTCAGCGCCGGTAGTGCCATTCGGCTTGACCACACGAATGGCGACGACGTCGGCATCCAGCAAAATCGCTTGGAGAATGTTGTCCGTGCCCACCTTGTCAAAATTCCACAGCGGGTCGGCCAAACTGATCGTCGCCAAGTCGGCAGTATTTGACACCTTGTTGGTGAGGTCAGCGAGCGAGCGGTCATAGTTGTACTTGCCGATCAGGACGGTAAAAACGCCCAGGCCAAGCACAATACACACCATGACCACGGCGTTGAATAGGCGAACGATGCTATGGGATAAATAGGAAAGCATGACTAATCCTGAATAGAAGGTGCTGGCAAAGTGAGGGGGGCAACAAGGTGCGCGAACGCTCGCTCATAAGAGCACTGGCGAGGCAGTGACGTTATGGACTGCACTACGCTGGGCTTGTTACGCCAAAGTTCGCATTGGGAACAGCTGTTGGCGTCAGTAATTCGTGATTGGTGTGGCATTTTTCAGTGCCCGGATCAAGCCTGCTCCGGACACTGAAAACTTAGCTGCCGTCGATTACGGTGCTACGCCACTCTTAACGAAGTCTTCTTCATGCTTTTTGGCCAACTTATCGAGTTCGCCAGAATCTTTCATGCTCTTGATCGTGGCA
>CAZFSH010000311.1:0-3108 GCA_964521935.1 uncultured Propionivibrio sp. | reverse complement strand
TTCTGCTCAATCTCGCTGGCAACGCCATCAAATTTACCCAAGCCGGGGAAGTGCGGGTACGCATTGCCGATATAGATGGGGGCGTGCGCTTTGAGGTGAGCGATACCGGCATCGGCATTCCGCCGGAAGCCCGCGCACGGCTGTTTGCCAGCTTTTCGCAAGTGGATGCCTCGACCACACGTCGCTTCGGCGGCACCGGTCTCGGGCTCGCCATCAGCAAGCTGCTCGCCGAAGGCATGGGCGGCCGCATTGGTGTCGACAGCGAGGAAGGACGCGGCAGCTGCTTCTGGTTTGAATTACCGCTCTCGCCTACCGCCGACCCCCAGCCATCGGCGGAGAGTGCGGCCGAGGCCATCTCTACAACAATCTCTCCGACAATTTCGCCAACAACTATCGCGTCAATTGCGCCGGCGACGACAACGCCCGCTGCTGAGACCATCACCGTCGCCGGGCACGTGCTCCTGGTCGAAGATCATCCGATCAACCAAAAGCTGGCGATGACCTTGCTGCAACGACTCGGTTATGCGGTCGATCTCGCAGAAAACGGTCGGCTGGGCGTCGCCGCGGCACAGCAGCGTCGCTACGACCTGATACTGATGGACATGCAAATGCCGGAGATGGACGGCCTGGAAGCCGCGCGCTGCGTGCGTGCGGAGGCAGGGCCCAACCAGCACACGTGGATCATTGCCCTGACAGCCAACGCCATGCAGTCCGATAAAGACGCCTGCCGCGAAGCAGGCATGGACGACTTCCTCTCCAAACCGTTCAACCGCGAGGCACTGGTGGCTTGCCTGGACCGCGCCATGGCGCAGGCTGGAACGCGCAGATAAACCCGCCCCCTTCAAAACCCACCCCCCTCACGGGGGGTCAAAATGGCCTCTATTTCAACGGCCCATTGCCGGCATACTTATCCAGCGCCAGATAAATCACTGGCGTGATGATGAGGGTGATGGCCTGCGAGAAAATCAAACCTCCAACCACGGCCAAGCCGAGCGGCTGACGCAGCTCGGCGCCCGCCCCCAAGCCAAGCGCAATTGGCAAAGCGCCCATGAGCGCGGCCAGTGTCGTCATCATGATCGGGCGAAAGCGCAGCACGCAGGCCGAGCGTATCGCGGCCAGCGGCGCCATGCCCTGGTCACGCTGCGCCGCCAGGGCAAAGTCGATCATCATGATGGCGTTTTTCTTGACGATACCAATGAGCATGAGAATGCCGATCATGGCGATGATGGACACATCCATCTTGAACAGCCAGAGCATGAGCAGCGCACCGACGGCGGCAGAGGGCAAGCCAGCGAGTATGGTCACCGGATGAATGTAGCTCTCGTAGAGCACACCGAGCAACACATAAATCACCAGCAGCGCTGCCGCAATCAGCACCAGCTGGCTGGACTGCGAGGATTGAAACGCCGCCGCGTCACCACCCCAGCTGGAGAGGATGCTGGTGGGGAAGTTCAGCGCACGCTGGTACTGCTCGATACGCTTGGCAGCATCGCCCAGCGCCGCCTCGGGCGCGAGGTTGAACGATACCGTCAGCGCGTCCAGTTGCCCGACGTGATAAATCGCCACCGGCGCCACTTCCCGTTCAACTGTGGCCACGGTGGACAGCGGCACCAGCGTGCCATTTTTGCCGCGCACGTGCAGCTTGGCGAACGCGCTTTCGTCCACACGATCGGCCGCGGCCAGCTGCATGATCACCTGATAGCTGTCACTCGAACCGTAGATGGTCGATACCTGCCGCTCGCCAAAGGCGCTGTACAGCACCGAGCGAATATCGCCCACTTGCACACCGAGCAGATTGGCCTTGTCACGGTCAATATTCAGTCGTGCCTGCAGACCGCTCATTTGCGCGTCGGAGGTCACATCGCGAAATAGCGGGTCATCGCGCAATTTGGCGACCAAAGCATCCGAAGCAATACGCAGTTCATCGGCGCGCACGCTGCGCAGCACATACTGATAGCGGCTCTTGCTGCTGCGCCCGCCCAGGCGCAAATTCTGAATCGGGTTGATGTACGGCGTCAGCCCCGGAATCTGGCGCAAATCACGACGCAAGTCATTGACCACGCTGTCCATTGCCGCGCGTTCCGAGCGTGGCTTGAGCATCATGAACAGTCGGCCGGTGTTGCTGTCGTTCGCCGTCACGATGACGGTGTCGACGGCCGGGTGCGCGCGCACGGTGTCGTTGGCGCGCTTGACCAGCTCGACCAGTGCGGGGAAGGCAATATCTTCCGCGGCTTCGAGCGTGATCAGGGCCTGACCGATATCTTCGCTGGGGAAAAATCCTTTGGGCAAATAGTTGAACAAGGCTGCGGTGGCGATAAACGTGGCCAGCGCCATGGCGATCACGGCGCGGCGATGCTGCAACGACCAGTCCAGCAAGCGTTCATAGGTAGCCAGCAGCCGCTGAAAACCGCGCTCGAACCAGGCTGTCCAGCGCATGCCCGCGCCCTCAACGGTGTCATGACGCACATAACGGCTGGCGAGCATGGGGATCAAGCTCAAGGACACGACCGCTGACACCAAAATCGCGATGCCCACGACGGCAGCAAACTCGTGAAACAGCAGACCGATGACACCGGGCATGAAGAAGATGGGAATAAACACCGCCACCAGTGACAAGGAAATCGACACAATCGTAAAGCTCATTTCGCGCGAACCGACCAGCGCGGCCTGCAGTGGCGGCTCACCGTTTTCAATATGCCGGACGATGTTTTCCAGCATGACAATAGCATCGTCCACCACCAAGCCCACGGCCAGCGTCATGGCCAGGAGCGAGATATTGTTCAGGCTGTAGCCAAAAGCCTGCATCAAGGCCACCGTACCCAATAGCGAGATCGGCAGCGACAGGGCGGGAATCAAGGTGGCGCTGCCCTTGCGTAGAAATAGAAAAATCACCAGCACGACCAGTACGATCGTGACGCCCAAGGTGATCTGCACATCGTGAATGGCCTCGCGCACCGAGCGCGAGCGATCATTGCGCAAACTGAGCTCGACCGAGGCGGGCATCTGCGCGATGAGGCGCGGCAAAGCCGCGCGAATGGCATCGACCGTGGCGACGGTGTTGGCGCCGGGCTGGCGCATGACGGAAATCGTGATCGCGCGTTCGCCATT
>CAZFSH010000310.1:0-3109 GCA_964521935.1 uncultured Propionivibrio sp. | reverse complement strand
GCAGATGCACGGCGGTGGTCACGAGCGCGGAATGCGTTCCGGTACCTTGGCAACGCATCAGATCATCGGCATGGGGGAAGCTTTCCGCATCGCCCGTGAAGAAATGGCCAGTGAGAATGAACGCATTCGCATGCTGCGTGACCGGCTCATGAAGGGGCTGATGGACATTGACGAAACCTATGTCAATGGTGACCTGGAGCAGCGCGTGCCGCACAACCTGAACATCAGCTTCAACTTTGTCGAAGGCGAATCGCTGCTCATGGCGATCAAGGATATTGCCGTATCAAGCGGTTCTGCGTGCACCTCGGCCAGCCTGGAGCCATCGTATGTACTTCGCGCCCTCGGGCGTTCGGATGAGCTGGCGCATAGTTCGATTCGCTTTACCCTCGGGCGTTTTACTACCGAAGCTGAAGTCGATTTCACGATCAAATTACTGCATGACAAGCTGGGCAAGTTACGTGAGCTGTCGCCCCTGTGGGAGATGCATCAGGATGGCATTGACCTCAACACCGTTCAGTGGGCAGCACACTGATACTGACTAAGGAGAAACACCATGGCATATAGCGAAAAAGTTCTCGATCACTACGAAAATCCGCGCAACGTTGGCTCCTTCGACAAGGGCGACGACAGTGTGGCGACCGGGATGGTCGGCGCACCAGCCTGCGGTGACGTGATGAAGTTACAGATCAAAGTCGGCAGGGATGGCGTAATCGAAGACGCCAAATTCAAAACCTATGGTTGCGGCTCGGCGATTGCCTCCTCGTCATTGGTCACCGAGTGGGTCAAAGGCAAGACGCTGGATCAGGCGCTAGAGATCAAAAACACCGCGATCGCTGAAGAGCTGGCCTTGCCGCCAGTGAAAATTCACTGTTCGATTCTTGCCGAGGATGCGATCAAGGCCGCGGTGGCTGACTACAAGAAGAAGCACGGAGCGTAATCATGGCCGTCGAGTTATCGGAATCTGCTGCCAAGCATGTGTCCACATTCATTGCCAAACGTGGCAAGGGCGTTGGCGTACGTGTTGGGGTAAAAACCTCGGGTTGCTCGGGGATGGCCTACAAGCTGGAGTTTGCCGATGCGGCCAACGACGAAGACATTGTCTTTGACAGCCATGGGGTCAAGGTCTTGGTTGATCCCAAAAGCTTGCCTTATCTGGAGGGCATGGTGCTCGATTACACCAAAGAGGGGCTGAACGAAGGATTCAAGTTCAATAACCCCAACGTCAAAGATCAGTGCGGGTGTGGCGAGTCTTTTAACGTATAACGTCCAACCTGTAACGCACAACCCGTGCGCCCCGTCCCCTTGACCGCAAACTTTTGATGACGCCAGAACTGAATCTCACCGCTGACTACTTCACCTTGTTGGGTTTGCCCCCGACGCAGGCCATGGAACTGAGTCAGTTGGATCAGCACTTTCGTGAGCTGCAGGCGCGCGTGCATCCGGATAAATTTGCTGATGCGACGTCTGCTGATCAGCGCTTGTCGATGCAATGGGCAACTCGGGTGAACGAAGCCTACCAGCACCTGAAATCGCCGATCCGGCGCGCCCGTTATTTGCTCGAACTGAACGGTCTGGATGTGGGGATTGAGACCAATACGGCCATGCCGGTTGAGTTTTTGATGGCACAGATGGAGCGGCGCGAAGCGCTGGATGAACTAAAAGTCAGCCCGCGTGGGACGGCGCAACGTACGCTGGATACGATGCATAAGGCCTTGCGTGCTGAAATTCGTCAGGAAGAGCAGCGCCTGACGACATTGATTGACGAAGAAAAGAATTTAGTCGAGGCTAGCGCTTTGGTGCGCCAGTTGATGTTTCAAGAAAAACTGCTTAATGAAATTGATGACGCCATCGACGAACTGGATGAATTGGACGCGGTAAATTCCTGATCATGGCCTTGTTTCAAATCGCTGAGCCGGGCGAATCTGCGGCACCTCACCAGCACCGTCTTGCCGTTGGCATTGACCTGGGTACAACCAACTCACTCGTTGCCAGCGTGCGTAGCGGTATGAGTGTGGTGCTGAATGACGAGCGCGGACGCTCGCTGCTGCCCTCTGTCGTGCGTTATGGTGCCGATGACACCATCGAGGTTGGTTACAGCGCGCAGAAACAGCAGGCGGTCGACCCCAAAAACACTATCGTTTCGGTCAAGCGCTTTATGGGCCGCGGCCGACGTGACATTGCCCATATCGAATCCTTGCCCTACGACTTCCTCGATGCCGAAGGCATGGTCAAACTGCGCACCGCCCAGGGAATTAAGAGCCCGGTCGAAGTCTCGGCGCAGATTCTCAAAACGCTGCGCCTTCGGGCTGAAGCGTCTTTGGGCGGCGAACTCACGGGCGCTGTGGTAACGGTGCCCGCTTACTTTGATGATGCCCAGCGGCAAGCAACCAAAGATGCGGCGCGATTGGCCGGACTCAATGTCTTACGTCTGCTCAACGAGCCCACCGCCGCAGCCATCGCCTATGGCTTGGATAACGCCGCTGAAGGCATTTACGCCGTCTTTGATTTGGGTGGCGGCACGTTTGATGTCTCTATTCTGCGTTTGACCAAAGGGATATTTGAAGTGCTGGCGACCGGTGGCGATTCGGCGCTCGGTGGCGACGATTTCGATCACCGTGTGTTTTGCTGGATCAGCGAGACAGCCAAGCTCAAGCCCTTGTCGCCGCAGGATGCGCGTTTGCTGCAGGTCAAGGCGCGCGAAGCCAAGGAGTACCTTTCCCAGCATGCCGAAGCGCCGATTACCGTCAGGCTCGGTAGTGGTGAATATGTGGATGTGGTGTTGTCGATTGAAACCTTTGCCGACATTACGCGTAACTTAGTGCAAAAGACCATTAGCGCCACGCGTAAAGCCATGCGCGATGCCAAGCTCGATGTCAGCGAGGTCAAAGGCGTGGTGATGGTTGGCGGCTCAACGCGCATCCCGCAAGTCCAGCAGGCCGTTGGTGAGTTTTTTGGCACTGAACCGCTGAATAATCTTGATCCGGATAAAGTCGTCGCGCTCGGTGCGGCCATTCAGGCTAATCTCTTGGCCGGAAACCGCACTGCCGATGAAGACTGGCTGTTGCTCGACGTGATTCCCTTGTCGCTGGGTCTGGAAACCATGGGCGGC
>CAZFSH010000309.1:0-3131 GCA_964521935.1 uncultured Propionivibrio sp. | reverse complement strand
GCCCCACGGGCTCCGGCAAGACTTTGCTCGCGCAGACAATGGCGCGTTTGCTCAATGTGCCTTTTGTGATGGCCGATGCCACCACGCTGACCGAAGCCGGTTACGTCGGTGAAGACGTCGAGAATATTATTCAGAAGCTCTTGCAAACTTGCGAGCATGACGTTGAAAAAGCGCAGCATGGTATTGTTTACATTGATGAAATTGACAAAATTTCGCGCAAAGCTGATAACCCATCGATTACCCGCGACGTTTCCGGAGAAGGGGTCCAGCAAGCCTTGCTCAAGTTGATCGAGGGTACGGTAGCAAGCATTCCGCCACAAGGTGGTCGTAAGCATCCGAACCAGGATTTCATACAGATCGATACCACCAATATCCTCTTCATTTGCGGTGGCGCATTTGATGGGTTGGAAAAAGTGATTCAGAACCGCTCGGAAAAAGGCGGTATTGGTTTTGGCGCCGAAGTTCGCAGCAAGGAAGGACGTAAGGTTTCGGAACTTTTGCGTGAGGTTGAGCCCGAAGATCTGATCAAGTTTGGTTTGATTCCCGAGTTGATTGGACGTTTACCGGTTGTGGCGACACTTCAGGAGCTTGATGAGCCTGCCTTGATTTCCATTCTGATCGAGCCCAAGAACGCCTTGGTCAAGCAATACCAGAAACTCTTCTCCATGGAGGGCGTTGAGCTTGAAGTTCGCCCCGCTGCCTTGCAGGCTATTGCCCGTAAGGCGATCAAGCGTAAAACGGGGGCGCGCGGATTGCGTTCGATTCTTGAAGGTGTTTTGCTCGATACCATGTATGAGCTGCCCACCGCAGAAGGTGTGACCAAGGTCGTGGTTGATGAATCGACGGTGGACGCCGCTAGCCCACCGCTAATGATTTATGAAGAAGCCGCACCGGCACCGAGCAAGCGCCCGAAAGTTTCTGGCGGCAATTGAGTTTGAGAAAAAATTGAGCTTGAGAGAAATCGAGAGAGATTAAGATTTCGCGTTAATTAGCGCTAAGCCTGACGCAATTTTGTCGCTGAGTTATCCTGCGACTTGAAATTCAGGGCGCAGACTCCATCTCTTGATTCTGCGCTTATCCCGCCCGATAAATAGGACATTGTATGTCTACCGATAACACCTCTGCTTTGCCCCTGTTGCCCTTGCGTGACGTGGTGGTTTTCCCCCATATGGTCATTCCGTTATTTGTCGGACGACCCAAGTCGATCAAGGCGCTTGAAGTGGCCATGGAGTCGGGCAAGAGTATTTTGCTTGTCGCGCAAAAGTCCGCAGCCAAAGATGAGCCGTCGGCTGATGATATGTATGGCATTGGTTGCTTGGCCAATATCTTGCAAATGCTCAAGCTTCCCGATGGCACGGTCAAGGTTCTGGTCGAGGGCGTACAGCGTGCGACGGTAAAAAACATTCTTGATCAAGATGCTTTGTTCGTTGCGGACATTGATCTGATCCCGGTTGCTGACCGTGCCGATAATGAGCTGGAAGCCATGCGTCGGACGGTATTGGCTCAGTTTGATCAATACGTCAAACTGAACAAGAAGATTCCCCCTGAGATTCTGACTTCGCTTGGCACTATTGAAGAAGCTGGGCGTCTGGCTGATACCATCGCCGCACATCTGCCGCTGAAGCTGGAGCAGAAGCAAGAGATTCTTGAAGTCATCGACGTGACTGAGCGGCTTGATAAGCTCTTGGGGCAGCTTGAGGCAGAACTGGACATCCTGCAGGTAGAAAAACGCATCCGTGGTCGTGTCAAGCGCCAGATGGAGAAGAGTCAGCGTGAGTATTACCTGAACGAGCAGGTCAAGGCGATCCAGAAGGAGCTCGGTGAAGGCGAAGAGGGTGCCGACATCGAGGAGATGGAAAAGAAAATTAAGGCTGCCGGCATGAGCAAGGAAGCCTTGGCTAAAGTCACCTCGGAGTTGAAAAAGCTCAAGTTGATGTCGCCGATGTCGGCCGAAGCCACAGTCGTGCGCAATTATCTGGAAACGGTGATTGGCTTGCCGTGGCGCAAAAAATCCCGCATCAGCAAGGATCTTGCTGCCGCAGAAAAAATCCTTGATCAAGACCACTATGGCCTGGAAAAGGTCAAGGAACGTATTGTTGAGTACCTGGCCGTGCAGCAGCGCGTTGATAAGGTCAAGGCCCCCATTCTTTGCTTGGTTGGTCCCCCCGGCGTGGGCAAAACCTCGCTTGGGCAATCTATTGCCAAAGCGACAAATCGTAAATTTATTCGTATGGCTTTGGGCGGTGTGCGTGATGAGGCCGAAATACGTGGTCACCGCCGTACCTATATCGGCTCGATGCCGGGGAAAATTTTGCAAAACATGAGCAAGGCGGGAGTGAAAAATCCGCTGTTCCTGCTTGATGAAGTGGATAAGCTCGGCCAGGATTTTCGTGGTGACCCGTCATCGGCCTTGCTCGAAGTGTTGGACCCCGAACAGAACCATACCTTTCAGGATCACTACATCGAAGTGGATTTCGATCTCTCCGATGTCATGTTCGTGGCCACGGCTAATTCGCTGAACATTCCTGCGGCCTTGCTTGACCGTCGGGAGGTGATTCGTCTCTCCGGTTATACCGAAGACGAAAAAATCAATATTGCCGAGCGCTATCTGGTGCCCAAGCAGATGAAAGCCAACGGCATCAAGAAAGACGAGCTTTCGGTTACTGAAGAAGCCTTACGCGATATCGTCCGCTACTACACGCGCGAGGCCGGAGTCCGAGCCTTGGAGCGCGATATTTCCAAGATTTGCCGCAAAGTGGTCAAGGCAGTGGTGATGCGTCCGCGCAAAGCCAAAATCGTGGTGAACGAGAAGAACCTCGATAAATATTTGGGTGTGCGTCGCTACAGCTTTGGTATGGCTGAACAGAATAATCAGATCGGTCAGGTGACCGGTTTGGCTTGGACCGAAGTGGGTGGCGAGTTGCTCACCATCGAAGCCGTCAATCTGCCTGGTAAAGGCAAGACGGTTACCACCGGCAAGTTGGGTGAAGTAATGCAGGAGTCCATCCAGGCGGCGTTGTCAGTGGTGCGCAAGCGTAGCAAGGCCTTGGGCATCGCCGAAGATTTTTATCAGAAGAGTGACATTCACATTCACTTGCCCGAGGGGGCCACACCCAAAGATGGACCGAGTG
>CAZFSH010000308.1:0-3166 GCA_964521935.1 uncultured Propionivibrio sp. | reverse complement strand
ATGAGTAACACCGGCGAAAAGGTGGATAAGCAGTCGCTGCAACCGGGAGACTTGGTGTTTTTCAACACCATGCGCCGCGCCTTTTCGCATGTCGGCATTTACCTCGGCGAAGGCCTCTTTGTGCACTCGCCCCGTCCGGGCGGTGAAGTGCGTGTGGAAAGCATGCACGAGAGTTACTGGAAAAAGCGTTTCAACGGCGCACGCCGCGTTTCTGAAAACTGATCCCCCCGGAGACCGGCATGGTTTCCTGGCTGCTCGACGGCACTGACGAACCGGTATTCCCCCCACTCAGCCAAGCACTCCGCGAGCCCAACGGCCTGCTCGCCGTCGGTGGCGACTTGTCGCCTGAACGTCTGATTGCCGCCTACCGGCGCGGCATTTTCCCGTGGCATTCCCCCGGTGATCCCCTGCTCTGGTGGAGCCCTGATCCACGCATGGTGCTGCGTCCAGAAGAGTTTCGCTGCACACGCTCACTCAGCAAAACCTTGCGCAATGCCGACTATGAGGTTCGTCTGGACAGCGACTTCTCCCGGGTCATGCGCGCCTGCGCCACCACGCCCCGCGCCGGACAAAATGGCACATGGATTGACGACGACATGCTGGCCGCCTACGCCAGGCTGCATGAACTGGGCTACGCACACAGTGTCGAAACCTGGCGTCAGGGCGAACTGATTGGCGGGCTTTACGGCGTAGCGATTGGCCGGGCGTTTTTTGGTGAGTCCATGTTCGCCCATGCCCGCGACGCCTCAAAAATTGCGCTGGCGCATTTGTGTGCGTTCGTACAGCAGCGGGAATTCGGCATAATTGACTGCCAAATGGAAACCGCTCACCTCGCCTCACTCGGCGCCCGCCCCATCCCTCGACAGGACTTCATCACCTGCCTGACGGCGCTGCGCGATTCAGGCTCACCGCCATCGCGATGGCCCGAAGACGGCATCAAAGATTTCTTCCGCCGCGCGAGCGTTGCCTGATGACGCACCCGCATGATCTGCCGCCGTTTCCGCTGCTGCAGTTTTATGCAACGGCACCCTATACCTGTTCCTACTTGCCTGAACGAATGGCCCGTTCGCAAGTGGCCACGCCAACACATCTGATCGATAGCAGCACGTACAGCGAACTGATCAAAGCGGGCTTCCGCCGCAGTGGCGTGTTTACCTACCGCCCGCATTGTGACGGTTGTCAGGAATGCCGGCCCGTGCGTCTGCGGGTTGATGAATTCACCGCCTCACGCAGCCAGCGCCGAGCACTGAAACAGCATGCCGATCTGCAGGCGCAGGAACGTCCGCTGGCGTATGACGAAGACCACTACCAGTTGTACCAGCGCTATCAGGCCGCGCGCCACAGTGGCGGCGGGATGGATCAGGACAGCCGCGAGCAATATGCGCAATTTCTGCTGCAAACCACGATAGACAGCCGCTTGATCGAGTTCCGCGACGGCGAAAAACTGCGCATGGTCAGCCTGATTGATGTGCTTGATGACGGCCTGTCCTCCGTGTATACCTTCTACGACCCCGATGATGCCCATGCCAGCTACGGCACCTTTGGTGTGCTCTGGCAGATTGCCCAATGCCGCCACCTCGCTCTACCCCATCTCTATCTGGGCTACTGGATACGCGGCAGTCGCAAAATGGCCTACAAGGCCAACTTCCAGCCACTGGAGGTTTTACGGCAACACCAATGGACCGATTTTTCACAGGCAGAACCATGAATCCAAAACTCAGCTGCTGTAGGACGGCGCGTTTGATCTTGGCGCTCGCCCTGCTTTCGTTAGTCGCCGCCTGCGCGGTGAATCCGGTTACCGGCCGACAAGAGCTGCACCTGATCTCCGAAAAAGAGGAGATCGCCATGGGCCAGAAACACTACACCGAAGGCCAGCAAACCGCTGGTGGCGAATTTATTCTCGACCCCGCTTTGACGGCCTATGTGCGCACGGTACTGAGCAAGCTGACCAAAGTATCCGACCGGCCGCAATTGCCATTTGAAATCATCGTGGCCAACGATTCCACGCCCAACGCCTGGGCCATGCCCGGCGGCAAAATGGCGATCAACCGCGGGCTTTTGCTCGAACTCAACAGCGAAGCCGAACTCGCCGCCGTACTCAGCCACGAGGCCACCCACGCCACCGCCCGTCACGGTGCCAGAGCACAGGAAAGCGCCATGCTGGTCGGACTGGGCGCCGTGATTTTATCGACCGCCCTGAGCGACTCCAGCCATCCGCAACTGGCCGACTACGCCATCGGCCTCGGCGCCAGTCTGGTCAGCCTGAAATACAGCCGCGAGCACGAGCTGGAAGCCGACCATTACGGTATCGAAACCATGAAACGCGCCGGTTACGACGCCACCGCAGCCGTCCGTTTGCAGGAAACCTTCCTGCGCCTGGCGGGCGAGAAGCAACAAAACTGGCTTAGCGGCCTGTTCTCTACCCACCCGCCGTCGCAGGAACGCCTCATGGCCAATGAGCGTTACGCCTACGGGCAAATTCCGCCGGTGTTTGTGGGCGAAGCCGAATACCAAGCCGCCATCGCCACCCTGCGCAAAATGAAACCGGCCTACGACGCCTACGATGCGGCCGTTAAAGCCGTGGGTAAAAAAGACGCGGAGCAGGCATTCAGCGCGGTCAACAAAGCCATCAACCTCGAACCCCGCGAAGCACTCTTCTATGCCCTGCGCGGCCAGATACAGGAACGACGCGGTGACCGCGCTGCCGCCGAAATCGATTACGACGACGCCCTCAAACGCAATCCCAACTATTACGGCCCCTGGCTCAGCCGCGGTAAGCTGCGTCTGGCGCAAAAACGGTATCGCGAAGGCGAAGCCGATATCGAACGCAGCATGCGCCTGCTGCCTACCGGCACCGGGCAGTTACTGCTCGGGCAACTGGCGATGCGGGATGGCCGGCGTGACCGCGCCATGAAACTGCTGCAACCGCTGGCGCAAAACGGTAACAAAGAGGCCGCGTATCTCATTCAACAGATCACGAACAACAGCAAGGCGCCGTAGCACAGTGACTGACTTTTCCATGACAACAGTCAAACGAACCGTGCTGCTGCTGTTGTGCACCCCGGTCATCGCCTTTGCTGCCGCAGACCCAAACAAAGTCCTGCACATCGCCCTCGCTGCGACCGACGAAGGCTTCGATCCGGTGCGCTCAGCGAACTACTATTCG
>CAZFSH010000307.1:0-3206 GCA_964521935.1 uncultured Propionivibrio sp. | reverse complement strand
GAGCACGCGGGTGTCTTCATAGGCGAACTGGTCCTGCTTGAGGAAGGCCATGCGCTCGCCCGGATCAAGGCTGACATTGCCGGCGCTGGGTTCGAGCACCCCGGCAAGAATCTTCATGAAGGTCGACTTGCCGGCGCCATTGGCACCGATCAGGCCATAGCGGTTGCCTTCGCCGAACTTGACCGAGACGTTTTCAAAAAGCGGCTTGGCGCCGAACTGGATGGTGATATTGGATGCGACGAGCATGGGGGGAATACCGGAGGAGCGGCGCGCTGGACAAGTGCCTGCGTACGGCGCGAAATCGAAGAGGCGCACATTCTAGCGGCACCGCTGCAAAAGTCAGTCGCTGTGGGACGGCGTGGGTCGGCGTGGGGCAGCGTCAATAGCCCAAGTAGCGCTGAGTTGCCGATGTTGCAGGGCAGCGCACCGGACGAGTGCATTCCACTACAATCGCCTGATATTACATTTCGCGGTGGGCGTTGGTCATGAGGATACTGATTGCCGAGGACGATCCGGTTATTGCCGATGGTCTGATTCATGCACTGAAGAAATCGGGTTGCGCGGTCGACCATGTGGCCAATGGTGCCGATGCCGATGCGGCGGTGTCGCGCGAGCAGTTTGACTTGCTCGTGCTTGACCTGGGCCTACCTAAGATGTCGGGACTGGATGTGTTGCGTCGCTTGCGCGCACGGAAAAATTCGGTGCCGGTATTGATCCTGACGGCACAGGATGGTCTGGATGACCGTGTTGCCGGACTCGATGCGGGCGCCGACGATTACATGACCAAACCGTTTGCCATCGCCGAACTGGAAGCGCGCATTCGCGCCCTGGTGCGGCGTGGTACCGGTAACCCGACAGGTATTTCGGTGGGCCCGCTCTCTTATAGCCAGAGTGAGCGCGTGGCACGCTTGAATGGCGAACTGCTCGATCTTTCTGCCCGTGAGCTGGCCTTGCTGGAGGTGCTGTTGCTGCGTGCCGGGCGGGTCGTGAGTAAAGACCAGCTGGTCGAGCAGCTCTGTGGCTGGGACGAAGAAGTCAGCTCCAATGCCATTGAGGTGTATGTCCATCGTTTGCGCAAAAAACTGGAACCTTCCGGCGTGCGCATCACCACCTTGCGCGGCTTGGGTTATAGCCTGCAAAAACCGGCGACCTGAAAACGCCTTAGTTTTCCCAGCGGCCCGCGTGATGAAAAAAACGTTCCAGTTAATTCTGCTGAACATCGCGGTGATCGCTGCGGCGATGGCGCCGATGGGGGCGATCGCCACCTTGATCTGGCTGCGCCTGACGCCGACTGAAAAAGTGCTGGCGCTGCGCGTTATGGAAGGCCAGTGGGTGCTGGTGTTTCTGGTTATCGTAATTAGTTTGTTCGCGCTGAACCAGTTGGTACTCTGGTGGTGGCAAACCTATCCGGGGCAGTTTTCCCGCTTGGCCGAGTCGATCGCCCTCGCCGCTCAGCAACCGCGGAAAAGTAGGCTGAATCTGGCCGGTCCGGCAGACGTGCAGGCCATCGCTCAGGCGGCCAATGCCTTGATTGACCGCCTGCAGACCAGTGAAGACGAAATTGACGAGCGCATCAACATGGCGCGCGGCAGTCTGGTCGATGAACGCAATTTGCTGGCGACGCTGATGACTGAACTGCCCGTAGGGGTGATTGTCTGCAATGCTGACGGGCGCATCCTGCTCTACAACAAACGGGCACGCCTTCAGGTCAAGGCCTTGCAATACGCCGCGCATGTGCTGGAACAGGAAACCTTGCTCGGACTAGGCCGCTCAATCTTCAAGATTTTTGATCGTGACGACACGCAAGCACAGTTGGCACAGATGGCTGTGCTCTTGGCCAACCCTGACTATAAGGGCGTGCCACATTGTTATTTGACCTCGGTGATGGCCAGCGCCGACAAAGGCGTCGCACTGCGCGCGCACATGTCGCCCGTGCTCGCGGCAGCGGACGACAAGACGGCGCCAAGGGGGATCAGTGGCTTCGTGTTGATTGTGCAACACACCGATGGTGAGGCTGACGAAGCCGAGACTCACCACACCCATAATCATGGCCGCCCCCACTCGCTCGCGGGCTCCGGACCAGCCTCCGAAGCAGTCGAAAATCGCCCGGATTACTATGACTTTGATCTCTTCTCCGCCCGCGAACTGGTGGTTGATTTGGATCGCCCGCTGGACCGCATGGCCTTCACCGCCTTCGATACCGAGACTACCGGCCTGAATCCGGCCAATGGCGACGAAATTATCGAAATCGGTGCCGTGCGGCTGGTGAATGGTCGCTTGTTGCGTGGCGAAACCTTTGATCAGTTGATTCATCCGGGGCGTTTGCTGACGGCGGAAAATATCGCGATTCACGGCATTACTGACGAACGTCTGCACGGGCGTCCGACCATCAGTCAGGTGCTACCGGCCTTTCATGCGTTTTGTGAAGACACCGTTCTTGTCGCGCACAATGCCGCTTTCGATATGCGCTTTTTGCAGATGAAGGAAGCGGTGCTTGGACTGCGCTTTGGCCAGCCGGTACTCGACACCTTGCTGCTCTCTGACATTCTTTCACCGCAACAGGAGTCGCACTCGCTGGAAGAAATTGCCCAGCGCTTGGGCGTTTCGATCCAGGGCCGACACACGGCGCTTGGCGACGCCTTGGTGACGGCGCAGATTTTTGTCGCCATGCTGCCCCTCTTGCAGGCGCGTGGCTTGCTGACCCTTCGGCAGGTGCTGGAGGCCTGCCAGCACTCCCGCTTCGCACGTATTACTTATTGACGTACTGATCATGACGCAGAAGAAAGTCCTTCCCGCCGTAACGCCGATTCAACCTAGCCTGTTTGATGCCCGCATCGACACATTGATGCATCGCGATCCGGTGACCTTGCCGCTGGACGCCACTGTGCGGCGAGCCATAGAGACGATGGTGGAGAAAAAAATTGGCTCTATCGTGGTGACCAACGGCTCCGGCGTCGCACGCGGCATCTTTACGCAAAATGACGTGGTACGGCGTGTGGCCTATCCGCGCTTGCCGGAGACCACCGCTCTGGAGATGGCCATGAGCCCCAATCCCGTGACCTTGCCTGCGGAAGCCAGCGCCTATGACGCGGTGCTGACCATGGCCGAGCATCGGATTCGCCATCTAGTGGTGGTGGATCATGATGGGCGCGTGTGTGGTGTGATCTCCGAGCGTGATCTGGCGAATTTGCACCGCGTTGATTTGC
>CAZFSH010000306.1:0-3215 GCA_964521935.1 uncultured Propionivibrio sp. | reverse complement strand
GACGGGACCGCCGGTCATGTATTCGCAGCCGTGATCACCCGTGCCTTCGACAATGGCTTGCGCCCCCGAGTTGCGCACGGCAAAGCGCTCGCCGGCGACGCCGCCGAAATACACTTCGCCTTCGGTCGCGCCATAGAGCACTGTATTACCGACGATGATGTTGTCTTCAGCGGCACCACGGAAACCAGTCGGCTTACGCACAATGATGCGCCCGCCCGACAAGCCCTTGCCCACGTAGTCGTTGCCTTCGCCAGTCAGATCCAGCGTGATTCCCTTGGCCAGGAACGCGCCAAAGCTTTGACCCGCCGTCCCACGCAGACTGACTTTTATCGTATCGGTGGGCAAACCAGCGCGACCGTAACGGGCCGCTACGGCGTGTGACAGCATCGTGCCACAGGTACGATTGGAGCTCTTGATCGTCGCGCTGATCGCCACTTTCTCGCCCTTATCAATCGCCGCCTTGGCCTGTTTGATCAGGCTGTGATCGAGCGCGCCAGCGAGGCCGTGGTCCTGCGTCTCGGTGTGATAGCGTGACACGTCGGCCGAAATTTCCGGGCGATGGAACACGCGCGAGAAATCGAGCCCCTGTGCCTTCCAATGGTCGATACCGGCGCGGGTGTCAAGCAAGTCACTGCGGCCGATCAGATCGTCGAACTTGCGCACGCCCATGCGCGCCATCATCTCGCGCACTTCCTCGGCAACAAAGAAGAAGTAATTGTCCACGTGCTCCGGCTGACCGGTAAAGCGCTTACGCAGCTCCGGGTCTTGTGTAGCGACGCCGACCGGGCAGGTGTTGAGGTGACACTTGCGCATCATGATGCAGCCTTCGACGACGAGCGGTGCCGTCGCGAAACCGAATTCATCGGCGCCCAGCAACGCGCCAATCACGACGTCACGACCGGTCTTCATCTGACCGTCCGCCTGCACGCGATTGCGGCCGCGCAAACGGTTAAGCACCAAGGTCTGCTGCGTCTCGGCCAAGCCCAACTCCCAGGGACCACCGCAGTGCTTGATCGACGACACCGGCGAGGCGCCAGTACCGCCATCGTGGCCAGCGATCACCACGTGATCGGCTTTGGCTTTGGCAACCCCCGCCGCGACCGTGCCGACACCCACTTCGGAAACCAGCTTGACCGAGATAGACGCTTGCGCGTTGGCGTTCTTAAGGTCGTGAATCAACTGAGCCAAGTCTTCAATTGAATAGATGTCGTGGTGCGGCGGTGGCGAAATCAAGCCAACACCGGGTACCGAATGGCGCAGGAAGCCAATGTAAGGCGACACTTTATGGCCGGGCAGCTGACCACCCTCACCCGGCTTCGCGCCTTGGGCCATCTTGATCTGCAGCTGATCGGCGTTGGCCAGATATTCCGCCGTCACGCCAAAGCGGCCGGAGGCGATTTGCTTGATGGCCGAACGCAGACTGTCGCCGTCTTTCAACGGGGTGTCACGCTCGATGTTTTCCTGACCAATCACGCTCGCCACCGAGGCACCCTTGCCCACTTTCTGGAAGCGCTTGGGATCTTCGCCGCCTTCACCGGTATTGGACTTGCCGCCGATACGGTTCATGGCGATGGCCAAGGTCGAGTGTGCTTCGGTAGAAATGGAGCCGAGCGACATGGCGCCCGTCGCAAAGCGTTTAACGATTTCTTTCGCCGACTCCACTTCCTCGAGCGGCACGGGCGGGCCCGCGGGGCGCACCTCGAACAGACCGCGCAGCGTCAGATGGCGCTTGGTCTGATCATTGATGAGCGCGGCATATTCCTTGTAGGTGTCGTACTTACCGGAACGCGTGGCATGCTGCAACTTGGCGATCGAATCGGGCGTCCACATATGGTCTTCGCCACGAATACGGAAGGCGTATTCGCCGCCAGCGTCCAACGCATTGGCCAGCACGGGATCGTCCGAGAAGGCGGCGCGATGGGTGCGCACGGCCTCTTCCGCAACTTCCGCCAAGCCAATACCTTCAACCTTGGTCGGCGTACCGGTGAAGAAGCGGGCAACGAAGGATGATTCCAATCCTACGGCTTCAAAAATTTGCGCGCCGCAATACGACTGATAGGTCGAAATGCCCATTTTGGACATAACCTTCATCAAGCCTTTGCCGATCGCCTTGATGTAATTTTTGGTGGCAGTGCGGTAGTCATCGCCACTGGTTTCTGCCAGCGCATTGATCGTCTCCAATGCCAACCACGGACACACCGCTTCGGCACCGTAGCCGGCGAGTAAGGCGAAGTGATGCACTTCACGCGCCGAACCGGTATCCACTACGAGGCCGGTGCTGGTACGCAAGCCCTGGCGCACCAAATGATGATGGACGCCCGAACAGGCCAGCAACGCGGGTACGGCGACACGGTCGCGATCGACATTGCGGTCAGACAGGATCAGCACGTTGTAGCCATCGGCTACCGCTTGCTCTGCTGCCACACAGAGGTGACGCATAGCGGTGTCGCAGCCGAAGGGGCCATCCGATACGGCGTAGGTAATATCCAGCACCAGCGACTTAAAGCGGCCGCCCGACAGCTTGGCGATATCGCGCAAGCGCGACAGGTCGACTTCATCCAATACCGGCTGCTTGACTTCCAGGCGCGGCGTCAGTTCTTCGTCATCATTGACGATGCCCAGCA
Source organism: uncultured Propionivibrio sp. (assembly GCA_964521935.1). Taxonomy (GTDB): domain Bacteria; phylum Pseudomonadota; class Gammaproteobacteria; order Burkholderiales; family Rhodocyclaceae; genus JADJEF01. The sequence goes on along the minus strand of CAZFSH010000306.1, from coordinate 591 downwards.
AATTCGGTTTCGGGCCAATGAAGCTGATCAGCGACATGACGATCTCTTCACGGATCGGATCGATCGGCGGATTGGTCACCTGCGCGAAGAGCTGCTTGAAGTAGTTGTAGAAGGGCTTGTTCTTGCTCGACAACACCGGCAACGCCGAGTCGTTACCCATCGATCCGGTCGGCTCTTCGCCGTTCTTGATCATGGGTTCAAGAATAACTTTCGTATCTTCTTGCGTATAGCCAAAAGCCTGCTGGGTATCAAGCAGACTTTCTTTCAGTTCAGCCACCGCACGCACGCGTGGCATGGGCAGATCGTCCAGGAAGATGCGCGAGGCTTTGACCCACTCGCGATACGGCTCAGCGGTCGATAGCGAGTGCTTGAGCTCTTCATCGCCAATAATGCGGCCCTCTTCCAGATCAAGCAAAAACATCTTGCCTGGCTGCAGGCGCCATTTCTTGACGATTTTCTCTTCCGCAATCGGCAGCACACCGCTTTCTGAAGCCATGATGACCAGATCGTCATCGGTAATCAGGTAGCGAGCCGGGCGCAAGCCGTTACGATCGAGCGTAGCGCCGATCTGGCGGCCATCGGTAAAGGCCA
>CAZFSH010000305.1:0-3215 GCA_964521935.1 uncultured Propionivibrio sp. | reverse complement strand
TTCATAATCCGGGGGTCGGTGGTTCAAGTCCACTCATCACCACCAAGTTTCTGCAAAACGGCTCCTCGGATGGGAGCCGTTTTTGTTTGTGGCTGTTTTGCCTCAATGCAGACTGAACACAGAAATAACAGCGGCGGCCGCAAAAATCAGCCGCTGTGGGACGGCGCCCCTGGCAGCACCCTTGTGCCAGAATAGCCGAGCGATCCGCCGCATGCCGGCACTTTCAGCGAGGTTACTGCGTGGCACTAACGATACTCGGACTCTCCGGCGCACTATCACACGATCCGTCTGCGGCGCTTTACATTGACGGCAAACTCATCGCCGCGGCCGAAGAAGAGCGCTTTGTGCGCGATAAGCATGCAAAAAACCGCATGCCCTACGAGTCCGCCAAGTTCTGTCTGGAATTTGCCGGCATCACGCCCGATCAGGTCGATTGCGTCGCCATACCCTTCGCGCCGATCAGTATCTTTGACAAGGCTCGCTGGCATTACGCCCGCCGCTATTGGTATGCACCAGACCGCGCTCTGGATGCTATTTTTACCGGCAATCGCCGCTTCAAGCGCTACAAGCAGCGTATCGAATGGTGTTTGCAGCAGTTGGGCTTTGACCTGAAGAAAACCCGCATTGAACCAGTCGAGCACCATTTGGCCCACGCCGCGAGCGCTTATTTGTGTTCGGGGTTTAAGGAAAAGACCGCCATTCTCGGTATTGATGGCAAAGGCGAATACGCCACCACTTTTTTTGGCTGGGGTGAAAACGGCCAGATTCACAAAATCAAGGAGTTCTACGATCCGGATTCCTTGGGCGGTCTTTATGGTGCGCTGACCGAGTTTCTCGGCTTCGAAATGCTTGATGGCGAATTCAAGGTGATGGGCATGGCGCCTTATGGCGACGCCTCTCGTTATGACTTGTCCCGCTTGGCCAGTTTTGAGAATGGCGAGCTCATCATCAATACGGACTACGTCAATGTAATTGGCTTACGTCGCTACAAGCAAGGCGGCAAGGGCTATTACTTCTCGCCCAAACTCATCGACTGGCTGGGTCCGAAGCGCGAGGGTGATATTGCTGACGACCCCTATATTCACTATGCCGCCAGCGTTCAGGCACTGTTTGAAAAGCTGTCGCTGCAGATGCTGGAGTATTACCTTGGTGACATTCTGAAAGAGACCGGACGCATTGCGTTTTCGGGGGGCAGCGCGCTTAACGTCAAACTCAATCAACGCATCATTGCTCTGCCGGACGTCAAGGAGCTGTTCGTCCAACCCGCTTCCGGCGATGCGGGCACGGCAGTTGGCGCCGCAGCATATGTTTCCCAGCAAATGGGCACACCGGTCGAGAAGATGGAGCACGTTTATCTTGGCCCTGAGTTTTCCAACGAAGATGTCATCGCTGCCTGTGCGCATCATCCGAATCAACCGGCGTGGCAGCGTATCGAGAATGTGCCGGAATACATTGCCAAGTTGTTAGCGGATGGCAACCCGGTTGCCTGGATGCAAGGCCGAATGGAATTCGGCCCACGTGCGCTCGGTGGCCGTTCAATTCTTGGCTGCCCTAGCGTACCCAGTGTTGCCGACCGTATCAATGAGCAAATCAAGTTTCGCGAACGCTGGCGCCCCTTCTGTCCGTCAATGCTCGATACCGTTGCCCCGCACATGCTGTCGGTTGATCACCCATCGCCCTTCATGACGTTCACCTTTCAAGTGAACGACGAATGGAAATCCCGCGTACCCGAAGTCGTGCATGAAGATGGCACCGCCCGCGCACAAGTGCTCAAGCGCGACTACAACCCGCGTTATTACGACCTGATGCTGGAGTTGGAGAAGCTGACGGGAAATGGCGTGGTGTTGAATACCTCGCTCAACCGACGCGGTGAACCGATGATCTGCTCGCCGACTGATGCACTGAATATGTTCTACGGGTCAGATCTGCAGTACCTGATTATGGAAAATATTCTGGTGTGCAAGGTGTAAGCCTGTGATATGGAATAGCGCCATCACGCGCTTGCGCCAGCACCCGCTGTGGGTCACTTGCTTGGCGAGCTTGATACTCTCAGCAATCTCCATAGGCACGGTAGGCATCCTCAATCGTGATGGCATGCTTTACGTGTCCATCGCCCGTGGCGTTTTAGGCGCCGACGGCCTGCAAGCGCTGCACAGCTTTGACTGGCCGTTTTTTCCACTGCTGATCGCGGGCGCCTCATGGGTCAGCCACATCGAAGCAGAAACGGTCGGCTACCTACTCTGCGCACTATTGATCACGGGCGCATGTGTCAGCACGGTTGCCGTGTCACGACGGCTATTCCCAGGAACCGAATGGGCCGCGGTTTTGGTCGTACTCGCCCTCCCCGCATTTAATCAATTTCGCGACGAAGTAATTCGCGATCCTGGGATGTGGTGCTTTTGCATGCTTGCCATACTATTTGCGCTGCGCTGGCAGGCGCAGCGTCAATGGCACGACTGCCTTTTTGCCCAGATCAGCCTCTTGCTGGCAACGCTTTTCAGACTAGAAGCTGCCGCACTGTTTCCAGCATTTATGCTGTGGCAGATGTTTGGTACGCAACCGCTGACCTCGAATTCGAAACGAGCGATGCAAATAGCCGCCTTGCCGCTGATCGCGGGTGGAATAGCATTGCTACTCGTGGCAAGCGGTTCAATTTCGCTACCCTCACGATTAATGTCGTATCTGAGCGCCGCCAACTTTGCCAAAAAACTGGACGACTTTCAGCAACTGGCTGAAGTGTTTCAGCAGCAAATCCTGAAAACCGACTATGCCAAAGAAGAGGCTTCCAGCATGCTGTTCTGGGGAATCCTGTCCACGATCCCGGACAAGTTCCTCCGCATGTGCAGCCTCTTCATGCTGGCGTTCGCATTCCTTGCTAGCGACTTGCGCGCAACGATTCGACAATGGAGCATAGCCGGCTGGTGCTTCGTTCTCTATTGCATCGTTTTGGGGACATTCCTACTCAACCAATTCTTCCTTGCCGGTCGCTACGTGGGCTTACTACACTTTCTCGCTACCCCTGTCATCGCCCTCGGCGTCGTGACCATGTGGAACAAGTGGCGGCGGCTCCGGTGGGTATTTATCGCCGCAACTTTGGCGCTAGGGCTGTCAAACGTTATTCATATGTCCGCGAACAAAAATGCTTACATCAAAGATGCGGGGCTATGGCTAAAAAATAACGGTTACGCAGAGCGGAATGGTTATATTCAGGACGG
>CAZFSH010000304.1:0-3228 GCA_964521935.1 uncultured Propionivibrio sp. | reverse complement strand
GGTGCTCGATGGCGTGACCGATCCACACAATGTCGGCGCATGTTTGCGGGTGGCCGATGCCGCCGGCGTGCATGCGGTGATTGCGCCGAAAGACAAGGCCTGCGGCTTGAATGCGACGGTGATGAAGGTGGCCAGTGGTGCCGCCGACACCGTGCCTTACATCATGGTGACTAATCTGGCGCGCACTTTGCGCGAGCTGAAAGAGCGCGATATCTGGGTGGTTGGTACGTCTGGCGACGCCACCGGTGATGTCTATGCGCTGGATCAGAAGCGCCCCATGGCCTGGGTGATGGGCGCCGAAGGCGACGGCATGCGCCGCCTGACGCGCGAAACCTGCGACGAGCTGGTGAAAATCCCCATGGCGGGGAGCGTGGAAAGCCTGAATGTGTCGGTTTCAGCAGGCGTCTGCCTGTTCGAGAGCGTCAGGCAGCGCCGGAAGAAATAAGCCTTACAAATAAGTAAGTCTTACCTGCGGAAACTTACCAGAGCTTCCACCACGGATCGGTATTTTCCTTGACGCCCTTGTAATACGGGCTGTTGGGGAAGTTTTTGCGCATGACGCGTTCGGCGTCGTTGCGCAGCTCGGTCAGATGCATCTGATCGTAGGCTTTGATCATGACGAACAGCGCTTCTTCATTGGCGGTCGCGTCCGGGTAGGTGATTAGCGCATTCTTGGCGCGGTTGGCGGCGGCGATGGGGGCGCCACGGTTGAGGTAATACTTGGCCACGTGCACTTCATGGGCCGCCAAGGCGTTCACCAGATACTTCATGCGCTGGCTGGCATCGGGCGTGTATTTGCTGTCGGGAAACTGCTTGACCAACTGGCGGAAGGCATCAAACGACTCTTGCGCGGCTTTCGGGTCGCGTTCTGTGAGGTCTTGGCGACTGAGGTGGCCGAGCAGGCCGATGTCTTCGTTAAAACTCACCAAGCCTTTGAGATAGTAGGCGTAGTCGACGTTGGGGTGGTTCGGGTGCAGGCGAATGAAGCGGTCACAGGCCGAGATGGCCGAGGCAGGTTCCATCGTCTTGTAGTAGGCATAAGCGACTTCCAGCTGCGCTTGCTGGGCGTAACGGCCATACGGGTAGCGGGATTCCAGCTTTTCAAACAGCTTGATCGCCTGATCGTAAGCGCCTTCACTCATGAAGTCGCGGGCTTCGCTGTACAGGCGCTGGGGCGACCACTTGAGGGTTTCGTCCTTCTCTTCCGCCATGCCGCTGCAGCCGGAAAGATTGAGGGTGCTGACAGCAATAATGCTGATCAGGGCAAGCGTCTTCAGGATTGTCGCTACACTGCGCATGTGAATATTCCGCAAAATTCCCGGATGGAAGAGGGGGCCGATTATAGGTCAGTGGCGTCGAGCGCGTCCGCTGAGTGTGTTGACCTTCCCGGTATTCCTGGCGTGCCCGATATGGCTGGCCAGATTCCGGACGACTGTAGCGGCCTGCGTTTTGACGCGGCCTTGGCCAAAATGTTTCCGGCGCACTCGCGCAGCCGCTTGCAAGGCTGGATCAAGGCTGGGCGCTTTCTGCTCGATGGCGCGCAGTGCGATGCCAAGCGCAAGGTGCTGGGCGGCGAGACGCTGGTCTGGGTTAATCCGGCCAAGACCGAGCAGGACGCCGATGCCCATGCTCATGCCCATGTCGGAGGCGACGAATACGACCCCGAGGGGCTGGACGATCTCGCCGTCCCACAGCGACTGACTTTTCCGCAGGCGGAAAATATTCCGCTGAATATTGTCTTTGAAGATGATCAGATTCTGGTGATCAACAAGCCCGCTGGCTTGGTGGTGCATCCGGGGAATGGGAATTCGCGCGGCACCTTGCTCAATGGCTTGCTGTACCACTGCGCTGCGCTGGCTGAGATACCACGTGCGGGCATCGTGCATCGGCTCGACAAAGAAACCAGCGGCTTGTTGGTTGTTGCCAAAACATTAACGGCGCAAACCGATTTGGTGCGCCAGTTGCAGGCGCGCACGGTGAAACGCCACTATCTGGCGCTGGCGCTGGGCATCCTCGAATATGGCGCGACGGTGGATGCGGCGATTGGCCGCCACCCCACGCAACGCACGCGCATGGCGGTCACCCGGGGCGGGCGTGAAGCACGCACACACTTTAAGGTGCGCGAGCCGTTTGACAAGTGCACGCTGATCGAATGCCAGCTGGAAACCGGGCGCACGCATCAAATTCGTGTGCATCTGGCTCATATCGGGCACCCACTGGCGGGCGATCCGGTCTATGGCAAGACCTGCAGCCGTGATGCGCGGCTCGACGCCTTTAAACGGCAAGCCTTGCATGCCTGGCGGCTGGCCTTGATTCATCCACAAACCCACGAAGAAGTGGCCTGGGAAGCGCCACTGCCGGACGACTTTGCGCAGTTGCTGGATAGCTTGCGTGCCCTTGGCGACGAGGACTGAATTGCCGAGGATTGAATTTCACCCCGAGTGGATCATTCCGGACTGGCCGGCGCCGAACCATGTGCGTGCGCTGGTTACCACGCGTGCGGGGGGCGTGAGTGTTGTGCCCTGGGACAGTTTGAATCTGGGTAATCACGTCAACGATGACCCTGCCGCCGTGACCGAAAACCGACGCCGCTTGAGCGCCTGTCTCCCTCAGGAGCCGCTATGGTTGCAGCAGGTACATGGGGTGCGCTGCGTGGATGCGGCGAACGGCACCGCAGGATGCGAGGCCGATGCGTCCTTCACTCGGCAGCCGGGCGTGGTGTGCGCGGTGATGACCGCGGATTGCTTGCCGATTCTGCTGTGTGATGCGGCGGGTTCGGTCGTTGCTGCGGCGCATGCCGGCTGGCGCGGTTTGCTCGCGGGCGTGATCGAATCAACCGTCACCCAGATGGCCGTTGCCCCGGAAACGCTACTGGCGTGGATCGGCCCGGCAATTGGGCCCACAGCGTTTGAAGTCGGGGCGGAGGTGCGCGATAGTTTTCTGGCGCATGCCGAAGAGGCCGCTACGGCTTTTGCACCGCATGGTACGGGCAAATTTCTGTGCAACCTGTCCTTATTGGCGACGCAACGACTGAACGCGCTGGGCGTGCGCCGTATCACAGCGACTGACTTTTGCACGGCCAGCGATGCGTCGCGCTTTTTCTCTTATCGGCGCGATGGCCAGACCGGCCGCATGGCCAGTTGTATCTGGCTTGAGCCGAGCGCTTAACTAGCTCAGATCTGCACGACGCGTAATAGCGTGGTTTGCAAAATGCGCGCGTCATTACTG
>CAZFSH010000303.1:0-3245 GCA_964521935.1 uncultured Propionivibrio sp. | reverse complement strand
GGTTGGTTAGCGACGATACCAACGGTGTGGCCTTCCATGCGGGCAAAGCCGATAACGATGTTCTTGGCGTAGTCCGGCTGCAGCTCAAAGAACTCACAATCATCAACTGTCTTGATGATCAGTTCCTTGATGTCATAGGGCTTGTTGGCATTGTCCGGCACCAGGGTGTCCAGCGAATAATCCAGGCGCTCGGCCGGATCATTGGTCGGACGTACCGGCGGCTTTTCCTTGTTGTTCAGCGGCAGGTAATTGAACATGCGGCGCAGCATGTACAGCGCCTCGACGTCGTTCTCAAAGGCCAGGTCGGCGACGCCCGATTTGGTGGTGTGCATCACGGCACCGCCCAGTTCTTCGGCAGTCACTTCCTCGTGCGTCACGGTCTTGACCACTTCCGGGCCGGTGACGAACATGTAGGAGCTATCCTTGACCATGAAGATGAAGTCAGTGATTGACGGCGAATACACCGCGCCCCCGGCGCTGGGGCCCATGATCATGGAAATCTGCGGAATCACACCGCTGGCCATGACATTGCGCTGGAATACTTCGGCATAACCACCGAGCGCGGCGACACCTTCCTGAATACGCGCACCCCCCGAGTCGTTCAAGCCAATCACCGGCGCGCCGACCTTCATGGCGTGGTCCATGATCTTGCAGATTTTCTCGGCATGCGTCTCGGAGAGCGCGCCACCAAATACGGTGAAATCCTGCGCGTAAACAAAAACCAGGCGGCCGTTAATGGTGCCGTAGCCGGTCACGACGCCATCGCCAGGCACCTTGTCCTGATCGGTCATGCCGAAGTCGACGCAGCGATGCTCCTTGAACATGTCCCACTCTTCAAAGCTGCCCGGATCAAGCAGCAGTTCAAGACGTTCGCGTGCGGTCAGCTTGCCCTTGGCGTGCTGGGCATCAATGCGCTTCTGCCCGCCGCCGAGCGCAGCGCGACTGCGCTTTTCGTCCAGCTTGGCAATGATGTCATGCATGGTGGTTTTCTCCAGTATCGAGTAGTGTCAAGTCAATGCGTTAATGGGTGTTAGTGCTGAATCAGTGAAAGCAGCCGGCGAGCGGCTAATGTGGGTGGCACTTTACCCGCTTCCACATCGGCTGCAATAGCCGGCAATTGTTTGCCTACCTCGGCATGGTGGCGAAATGACTGGCGCAGGCCGCTATCAATCTGCGCCCACATCCACGCCAAGGCTTGATGCTGGCGGCGTCGAGCTATTTCACGATGCTCGGTCATGGTCTGACGATAGCGGTTAACCACCGCCCAAAATTCTTCTATGCCTGTCCCGGCAAGGGCGGACAGCGTCATTACAGGAGGCTGCCAGTAGGCACTGGCCGGGTGCAGCATCGACAATGCCGAGCGCATTTGCGCCGCAGCCCGCTGTGCGGCCATGGCATCAATATCGGCCTTATTGAACACCACCAGATCAGCCAGTTCCATGATGCCCTTTTTGATCGCCTGCAAATCGTCGCCGGCGTTAGGCAACTGCAAGAGGACAAACATGTCCGTCATGCCAGCCACAGCGGTTTCAGACTGGCCAACGCCAACGGTTTCGACAATGATGATGTCATAACCCGCGGCCTCACACAGCAGCAGGGCTTCACGGGTTTTTTCCGCCACGCCGCCCAAACTGCCGGACGAGGGTGACGGACGAATGAAGGCCTCTTCGCGCATCGACAACTTTTCCATGCGCGTTTTGTCACCCAGAATCGAACCGCCGGTGACGCTCGACGACGGGTCGACGGCGAGTACAGCCACGCGATGGCCTTGCGCGATCAAGGCCATACCCAACGCTTCAATAAACGTCGATTTTCCTACGCCCGGCACACCCGATATACCCAAGCGCAGCGCATTGCCCGTGCGCGGCATGATGGCCGTGAGCAGCTCCTGCGCGCGCCGCTGATGATCGGCGCGCGTTGATTCAACCAGCGTAATCGCCTTGGCCAGTGCACGTCGCTGGCCGGTCGCGAGACCGCTCAGGAGCTGCTGGTTGTCCGGATCGACTGAACGGTCCATTACGAATGGCTTAGCGAGTTTTTAGCTTGCGCTGCGTACTTCGCCGTACGTTACGTACGTGCGGCGATGATCGCCTTGAGCACTTCCGCCGCGCTCTGGGGAATAGGCGTACCCGGGCCAAAAATGCCCTTGGCGCCTGCTGCGCGCAATTCATCGTAATCCTGCGCCGGAATCACTCCGCCGACAAACACAATGATGTCGTCGCCACCCTGCGCGCGCAACGCTTGCACGAGGGCCGGCACCAAGGTTTTGTGGCCAGCAGCCAGCGTGGAGACGCCAATGGCATGCACGTCGTTTTCAATCGCCTGCCGTGCGGCTTCTTCAGGTGTCTGAAATAACGGACCAACGTCGACATCGAAACCCAGATCGGCAAAGGCCGTGGCGACAACCTTGGCACCTCGATCATGACCATCCTGGCCCAGTTTGGCGACCATGATGCGCGGGCGACGCCCTTCGGCGTTGGCAAAGGCGTCAATGTCCTGACGAATAGTGCTCATCGCAGTTTCCTCATCACCGCTACCATAGGCCGCGCTATAAACCCCGGAAACAGTCTGATTGGTGGCACGATGGCGGCCAAAAACGGTTTCCAGCGCATCGGACACTTCACCGACGGTTGCGCGCAGGCGTATGGCCTTGATCGCCAGATCCAGCAGATTGCCCGATTTGTTCTTGGCGGCTTCGGTCAGGGCACTCAACGCCGCTTGCACCGCCGCGCCATCGCGCGACGCGCGGATTTTCTTGAGGCGGGCGACTTGTGATTCACGCACCGCGTGATTGTCCACGTCCAGAATATCAATGGGTGCCTCTTCCTTGAGGCGGTATTTATTCACGCCCACGATCACGTCTTTGCCTGAGTCGATACGCGCCTGCTTTTCGGCCGCACATTTCTCGATTTGCAGCTTGGCCCAGCCACTTTCGACGGCTTGCGTCATGCCGCCCATCGCATCCACTTCGCTGATGATCGCCCACGCTTGGTCGGCAATTTCCTGGGTCAGCGATTCCATCATGTAGCTGCCCGCCCACGGATCGATCACGTTGGTGATGTGGGTTTCTTCCTGGATGATCAGCTGCGTATTACGCGCGATGCGCGAGGAGAATTCCGTCGGCAGCGCGATGGCTTCATCGAGCGAGTTGGTGTGCAGCGACTGCGTGCCGCCAAACACCGCAGCCATCGCCTCGATGGTCGTGCGAACGACGTTGTTGTACGGGTCTTGCTCGGTCAGCGACC
>CAZFSH010000302.1:0-3284 GCA_964521935.1 uncultured Propionivibrio sp. | reverse complement strand
TAGTTGTGATTGACCGCGCTAAAACTGTTGATGACAGCAGCGACCTGCTCAATGCGCTCCGGCGGTGCGGCCACCGCCGCGAGCGCCCCGGCGCCCACACGGCGTGGCGCGAACACCGCGCCGACGCGACTTATCGCGCCACGCGCCGCCAATCGTTGCAAGACGCTGAGGACCTCATACTCTCCCTCGCTATTACCATCGCCCAAAGACGACGCCGTGCCACAGCGACTGTGTTTTCGTGCAATTTCGGCAAAAGGACGCGGCGTCAGGGGAAAGTCACGCTGCCACTCGTTGAGCAGCGAAAACTCCAGCGGGCTGTACGGCGCATCCATTAGAAACCCGTCCGTCCAGCGCGGCTGGTGAAGAAAATCCCGGACGGCGCATCGACGGCAAAGCTGCCTATCTGCGTGAAGTGGCGCGTTTCGTAGATCAGCACACGGTTATCGTCACGCGCCGATATCCACACGGCTTCGCCGCGCGGTGTGAACTCCATGTGCAACACCGCGTTACCCGGCTGCAAGGTTTTGACAATCTCACCGGTCAGGGTATCAATCACCTGCACCCAGCCGTTGTCCGGATGGGCAAAGTTGACCCAAATCTGGCGTCCGTCCGGGCTGGCCATGGCAAACACCGGTTGGCCTTTAACGGCAACGCGGGCAACTTCCTTCCACGTAGCCGCATCGGCCACCAGCACTTCATGCCGCCCCACGGCAGGTAGCCAGACGCGTCCACCGGCGAGCGACCAGCCACGCAAGTGCGGCATCTTGAACACGGGCAATTTTTCTTCGCCACGCCCATAGTTCTGCAAAATCTTTTGGCTGCCTTGACCGGTTTGCCATAGGTCGAGCCGGGCAATGCCGTCTTCACCAAACAACCCCGCCAGATAGTGCCGTCCATCCGGCGTGATCAAACCGTCGTAAGGGTTTTTGCCGGCGGGAAAGCGTTGTGTCACCGGCTTGCGCGGATCGGTAAAGTCAGTCAGCCAAATCTCGCCGCCATCAAAAAGCGCATAGGCAAACTGGTTGCCGGGCGCGTCGGCCAAGCCCACTACCTTGGAGAACTTTCCCGGCGCATATTCCGCCGGCACTTCGCTGAGCAGTTCGAGCGTCTGCGCGTCGAAGGCCTTGATGCCACCGGGCGTGTAGTTCTGTGCAACCAGAATGCGGCCGTCTTGAGAGATTGATCCACCAATGGCATTGCCCGCCTGAATGATGCGTTTAACCAGCTTGGCCTCCAGCAGGTCGATCTTCGATACCCCACCATCTCGGCCAAAGATATAGGCGTAACGCGCATCGCGCGAGAACACGGCGGAAGCGTGCGAGAGATCACCCAGCCCATCGACACGCGCATAGGGCACCTTGCGCGTCGTGTCCACCAAGGTCACAGCGCCCTGAGCACGTTCGATGACAACGCCAAGATCACCGGTGCCGCGCAATTGCGTTATCGAGCTAGTTGTAGAGCTAGTCGTCGAACACGCGGCCAGAAAAACCGTCAGCGTGGCACAACAGAGTGCATAAGTTAGCCTTCGTAGCACTGGTATCACCCTTCTCACGGCTGCTCCTCAGGAAAACCTTCAATCAAGCGCGCGGCAATCCACTCGGCCTGCGCGGGGCTGAGCAAGGACTTCCATGCCGGCATGGCCGTGCCGGGGCGTCCGTAAAGAATCGTCGCCGCCAGCGACTCGGCGGGCTTGCCGGCCAGGGCAGCAGCCGTCAGCGGGCTGCCCAAGCCACCTTTCAGCGTCATGCCATGACAGGAACCGCAGTCCTGACGCACCAAGCGAATCAACTCTCTGGGTACCGTCGCCACCTCCGCCGCACTGACTGACAAGGAAACAAGCAAGGCCGAACTGCCCAAAAAAAATGTCGTATTCATATGCGGCACCCTAAAGCGCTCGCCGCCAACTCGCCTTGATTCCGGTCAAGCCGCGAGCGGCAACTTATTTTCTTTGGTGTTTCTGAATTGACGGCAATCAAGGAAGCGCAAAGAGCCGAACCCTAGAGTGCTTACACGCTGCACAAAAGCCATGAACGGTTGTGCAGTACGACGTTGTTTAACCAAAAAGGGGGCCTCATGAGCGGATCATTTTCCACTTCCACGGCGCGAAACATTTTTTACGGGGGGACAGTTTTCTTCTTCCTGGTGTTTCTTGCGCTTACCTACCAGAACGAGCAGGCGCTGCCTGCGCGCGATAACCGGCAGAACCTGACTCCGCAAGTCGTCGCCGGTAAAAAAGTCTGGGAAACCAACCAGTGCATCGGTTGCCACACGCTGCTCGGAGAAGGTGCCTATTTCGCACCCGAGCTGGGCAATGTCTACAAACGTCGCGGTGGCGATCAGGGCGGTGGCGAGTTCATCAAGGCCTGGATCAAGGCCCAGCCGACGGGTGCACCGGGGCGTCGTCAGATGCCGCAATTCAATCTCAGCGAGCAGCAGTTGGATGATCTTGTGGCGTTCCTGAAATACGTCTCCGAGATCAATACGGCGAACTGGCCGCCCAACATCGAAGGTTGAGAAAGGGGAAAAATATGAAATATGAATCGCAAGCCGTTTCGAAACTGTATTTCACTGCCGCGATCGGGCTGTTCATCGCCCAGGTGCTGTTTGGCCTGATCATGGGTCTGCAGTATGTCGTCGGTGATTTCCTGTTCCCGGCCATCCCGTTCAACGTCGCCCGTATGGTGCATACCAACGCACTGATCATCTGGCTGTTGATGGGCTTCATGGGCTCCGCCTACTACATGATCCCGGAAGAGGCCGAAACCGAGCTTTACAGCCCGAAGCTGGCCAAAGGCTTGTTCTGGATATTCCTCGTGGCGGCAGCACTGACTGTGGTGGGTTACCTGACCGTGCCCTACGCGGCACTGGCCAAAATGACCGGCAACGATCTGCTGCCCACGATGGGGCGCGAGTTCCTCGAACAGCCGCTGCTGACCAAAATCGGCATCGTGATCGTGGCGCTGGGCTTCCTGTTCAATATCAGCATGACCGTGCTCAAGGGCCGCAAGACCTCGATCAGCATGGTGCTGCTGCTGGGTTTATGGGGGCTCGCGGTTTTCTTCCTGTTCAGCTTTTACAACCCGGACAACGTCGTGCGCGACAAGTACTACTGGTGGTGGGTGGTGCATCTCTGGGTCGAAGGCGTGTGGGAACTGATCCTCGGCGCCATCCTCGCCTTCGTGCTGATTAAGGTCACCGGCGTGGATCGCGAAGTGATCGAGAAGTGGCTCTACGTGATCATCACCCTGACCCTGGTCACCGGCATCATCGGTACGGGTCACCAC
>CAZFSH010000301.1:0-3285 GCA_964521935.1 uncultured Propionivibrio sp. | reverse complement strand
CGATCCTGATAGTGCCACTCGCGCACATTGCGCGTGCGCGGCGGGTTGATCACACCCTGCCAGACGGTCGCCATGCTGCCGACAATCGTCGCGCCAACCAGCACCATGACAAACGGGCCGCTAACCCCCTCAAACACGCAGACAACACGCTCATTGCGTGCAAATAAACCGGGGACACCACGGGCGGTTACCGGATTCACCGAAAACAGATCACCCGGCACATAAATCATGCGCAGCAAGCGCCCGGCACACGGCATGTGGATGCGGTGGTAATCCTTGGGGCTGAGATAGATGCAGGCAAAGCTGCCGTTGTCGAACTGCTTGGCCAGTTCGGCATCACCACCAACCAAAGCGGTCGTCGAGTAACTGTGACCTTTGGCTTGAAAAATCTGGTCATGTTCGATGGCGCCAAACTGGCTCATTGCCCCATCCACCGGGCAAATGAGTTCGGCGCTGGCCAAGGGCCGGGCACCCGACTTGAGCGGACGGGTAAAAAATTCATTGAAGCTGGCGTAACTGGCGATATCGGGGTTGGCGGCCTCCGCCATGTTGACGCCATAGCGACCAACAAACCAGCGTATGACTGCCGTTGTCAGCCGGCCCGCTTTTGCTACAGCAAACTTTCCGGCCAGGGCCGTCAGCGCCTGCTTGGGCAGCAGGTATTGGAGTAGAACGGCAAGGCGGTCAGACATGAGGGGCTCCACGAAGAATGGTCGCAGATTCTAGGGGATACCGGACGTTTTCCGGGTTTCGCCGTCCGCCAAGATTGCGTAGTATCGGCACACTGACTCGTTCCTGTGCCCACCACCAATCATGATCACCGCCCTCGTTGCCATCTTCGTTATCGTCTACGCCGCCATCGCGCTCGAGCATCCACTGAACGTCAATAAGTCGGCGTCGGCACTGATCGGGGCAGGCTTGCTCTGGACCATTTATGCGCTGGCCAGCCCGGACAGCGCCGCCGTCAGCGGCCAACTCGGTGAATCACTCATGAGCACCGCGCAGATCGTATTTTTTTTGATGGGCGCGATGACGATTGTTGAAGTCGTCGATGCACACAATGGCTTTGAAGTGATCACCGCGCGCATCCGCACCACCCGGCTCAGCAGCCTGATGTGGCTGGTCGGTTTTGTGACCTTCTTTCTCAGCGCCATCCTCGACAATCTGACAACGACCATCGTGATGATTTCACTCATGCGCAAGCTGCTCGATAAACATGAGGATCGGCTGTTCTTTGCAGGGATCATCGTCATTGCCGCCAATGCCGGTGGCGCCTGGACGCCAATTGGTGATGTCACCACGACCATGCTCTGGATCGGCGGGCAGATCACCAGTATCGCCATCATGAAAGCGCTGCTCCTGCCCTCGCTGGTGTGCCTCATCGTGCCCCTGGCGGTAACCGCCTTTCACCTGCGTGGCCGCGCCGTCGTTACCCCCACCAGCGCAGAAGCAGACGCACACCTAGCGACCTCGCCCCTTGAACGCAATCTGATGCTGTGTGCCGGCTTGGGCACCCTCGTCGCCGTGCCGGCGTTCAAAACGATTACCCATCTACCGCCGTTTATGGGCATCTTATTTGGTTTGGGCATACTCTGGCTGCTCGGCGATCTGCTGCACCGACGCAAGACACACGAGGCCAAAGCACACTTAACGCTCGGCCATGCGCTTAGCCGCATCGACATGAGCTCCATCATCTTCTTTATCGGCATCCTGCTCGCGGTCGCCGCACTCGAGCACACCCACATTCTCAGCGCTCTGGCTCAATGGCTGGACCACACCGTCGGGCGGCAGGATGTCATCGTTTTGATCATCGGTCTGGTCAGCGCCATCGTCGACAACGTGCCTCTGGTCGCCGCTTCAATGGGCATGTATGACCTGGCGCAGTACCCGGCGGATCATTTCATCTGGGAGTTTCTTGCCTATTGCGCCGGCACCGGCGGCTCAATCCTGATCATTGGTTCCGCAGCCGGCGTCGCCGCCATGGGCTTGGAGAAAATTCACTTCTTCTGGTATGTCAAAAAGATCAGCGGCCTCGCCCTGATTGGCTATTTCGCTGGCGCCGGCATTTATCTGGCGCAGTACGCCTTGCTGAACTAGACGCAACGCCACTGCGCTCTGCGCAGCGTGTCATTGCTTAAGCAAACGTTACTGAGCGCTTTTTCTGCCCACCGGCGCTGGTTCGAGGCCATATTTCTTCATGGTGGCGATCCACACCGGGTCGGTCGCCATCTTGCGCACCACACGATCGAAATCGTCGCGCTCTTTTTCCATCCCCTGCTGAAACATCAAGTGACGCGTGTAGTCGCCGAGGTTTTTCTTGGAAAAGACAAATGTCTGGCGCATCGTCGCGTTGGCTTTCATAAAGTAGCTGATCGCTGAATTGGGCAAGGTAATCACATCCGCATGGCGCGCCATCAACATACTGACCAAAGAACCTTCATTGCTCGCGCGATCGGGACGAATCTGGCCTTGCTCCATTTCTTTTGCAATCATCGGATATACGTGACCCAGCATAACGCCAAACGGCACGCCAACCAGCGACTCTGGCCCCGTGAACTCGAAGGGTCTATCTTTACGTGAAATCAGCTCCTGAGCGTCTTTGAACAAGGGCGCAGTCCACAAATAGCTCCCGCCATTCGGCCCGCCAAAAATCGCTGACGGAACAAATACGGCGAAGGCTCTCTCGCCCTCTTCAAGCATTTTGTTCATTCGAGCACGCGGCAATATGACCAGGCGAATATCGTATTTCCCGGCCAGCGCTTTGTTCAAATAAGCGATCAAATCTTCCGTCAAACCTTCGTTGGTCGCCTGATTGGTCTCGAACGGCGGCGCGGGGTAATACGACCACGCCTCAATGGTCTGCGCAGACCAAGCGCTGGTGGTCACGAGCAAGAGCGCCACCATGCGGATATACATACTGCGGAGAAATGTCACTGCGCGCCTCATTAGGTTCTGTTCACTTGGAGCATGACAGAAAAATGTAGCGCCGTACCACAGCGACTGACTTTTCGCCGCACAAAAGAAAACGTCCCACACCGGAAACCCGATGCGGGACGTTTTGCTTGCAGCACCCCGGGAGGAAGAGGGATTAGTCGCAAACCCGGGGAAAACCGGGGTTGCTCCTGTTCTCTTCTTTCCCGAAGGGAATGTATTTGCCTAGGCCAATTACATTCCCATGCCGCCCATGCCACCCATACCGCCCATGCCACCCATGTCGCCCATACCACCGCCGGCCGGCTTGTCTTCAGCCTGTTCGCCAACCATGCAGTCGGTGGTGAGCATCAG
>CAZFSH010000300.1:0-3291 GCA_964521935.1 uncultured Propionivibrio sp. | reverse complement strand
ATTTCGAGTATCACAGATATCACCCATGTTCCACACAACGGATGCCGGCCGCCCAAGCGCCGTCGCATCTAATTTAAGGAGACGACACCATGGCTCGTAATCTAGATCCCAAGTGCCGCCAGTGCCGTCGGGAAGGCGAAAAGCTTTTCCTGAAGGACGAGAAGTGCTTCACCGATAAATGTTCGATCGAGCGCCGCAGCTATGCGCCTGGTCAACATGGACAAAAGTCGGGTCAGCGTTTGTCCGGCTATGGCCAGCAGTTGCGTGAAAAGCAAAAAATCCGTCGTATTTATGGCGTCCTTGAGCGTCAGTTCCGTAAAACCTTTGCTGAAGCTGAGCGTAAAAAAGGCATGACTGGCGAGAATCTTTTGCAGATTCTTGAAAGCCGCCTTGATGCCGTCGCGTATCGTATGGGTTTCGGCGCGTCGCGCTCAGAGGCTCGTCAAATCGTTCGCCATAATGGTGTGTTGGTTAACGGTAAGCGTGTCAACATCCCGTCATTCAACGTTCGTCCGGGTGATCAGATTCAACTGACTGACGCAGCGAAGGCCCATTTGCGTACAAAGGCTGCACTCGAGGCTGCTGAATCGCGTGGCTTCCCTGAGTGGATTGAAATGGATGCCAAGGCAGCTAAAGGCACATTCAAAGCCTTGCCGGCCCGTGAAGAGTTGTCCGCTTCGTTGAACGAAGGTTTGGTCGTCGAACTCTACTCACGTTAATCGCACTTCCACGCCTGCTGCCCCTGCTCGGGGGAGCAGGCGTGTTCTATTACAAGGATCATCCATGCAAGCTCTTCTGAAGCCCCGCAGTATCGACGTTCAGCAGCTCTCCCCGGTGCATGCACGTGTGGTGATGGAGCCGTTTGAGCGTGGCTACGGCCATACGCTTGGTAACGCGCTGCGTCGTATTCTGCTTAACTCGATGGAAGGTGCCGCGCCCACCGAAGTAACCATTGACGGCGTACTCCACGAGTACTCCACGTTGGATGGCGTACGTGAAGACGTGGTCGACATTCTGCTTAACCTTAAAGGTGTTGTTCTGCGCATGCACAATCGCCGTGAGGCAGTTTTGACGTTGTCAAAGTCCGGCGATGGCGTGGTTACGGCTGCCGACATTGAAGCGACTCACGACGTTGAGATCGTCAATCCCGAGCATGTCATCGCCCACTTGGCCCCCGGCGGACAGTTGAAGATGCAGATTCGCGTTGAGTCGGGTCGAGGTTATGTCCCGGCAAACTTGCGTACCATCGCCAAGGAAAATCGTTTGATCGGCCAGATCATGCTCGACGCCTCCTTCAGCCCGGTTCGCCGTGTTAGCTACCATGTTGAAAGCGCACGCGTTGAGCAGCGTACCGATTTGGACAAGCTGGTGCTTGATATTGAAACCAATGGTGCTATCGACAACCCTGAAGAAGCTGTGCGTCGTGCTGCACGTATTCTGATGGAGCAATTGTCGGCGTTCGCGGAGCTTGAGGGCACGCCGATCGCTGGTGGTTCTGAAGCCAAGACATCGACACCGGTTGATCCTTTATTGGTTCGCCCGGTTGATGATCTGGAGTTAACGGTTCGTTCCGCCAATTGTCTGAAAGCCGAAAATATTTATTACATCGGTGATCTGATTCAGCGTACCGAAACCGAGTTGCTTAAGACCCCGAATTTGGGCCGTAAGTCACTCAACGAAATCAAGGAAGTTCTTGCTTCGCGCGGGCTGACTTTGGGCATGAAGCTCGAAGCCTGGCCACCAGCGGGTCTTGAAAAGCTTGGCTGATCTCAGCCAATTAGTGTAGTAACGACAACGCTCGTAAAAAACCATTAACCGGCTGTTTGCCCTGCGCGGCAGCCGCACAAAACGAGGGATTTAAAAATGCGTCACGGAAACGGATTACGTAAACTTAACCGCACATCGTCACATCGTCAGGCGATGCTGCGCAACATGACAGTCTCGTTGCTGCGTCACGAGGCGATCAAGACAACGCTGCCCAAAGCTAAGGAGCTGCGTCGCGTGGTTGAGCCGATCATCACCCTGGGCAAAAAGCCGTCATTGGCTAACCGCCGCTTGGTATTTGATCGTCTGCGCGACCGCGAGATCGTTGGCAAAGTATTTGACGTTTTGGGCCCACGCTTCGCCACGCGTAACGGTGGTTACTTGCGCATTCTTAAGATGGGCTTCCGCGTTGGTGACAATGCGCCGATGGCGTTTGTCGAGCTAATGGATCGTCCCGATCCTTCCGCTGAGCCGGTGGCAGCTGAGTAAGCCGTCACTGACTGAAGCAAACAAAAAAGCCAGACGTTGTCTGGCTTTTTTGTTGCATGTGCATGAAGTCTACAAAATCATGCCAGCCGCGACGGTATTGTTGGTTGCGTCATCAATGATGATGAACGCACCGGTCGCGCGATTGCATTTATAGCTATCTACACAAAGCGGTTGCGCTAGCTTTAGGCTGATTTTGGCGATGTCATTCATCGCGATGGTCTCCGCCGGTAGCGTATTGAGTGTCCCCATGTCGACGCGGTGGTGAATATCCGCAACCAAGGCTTTTACTTCACGGGTGGTTTGGCGAACAATGTATTTACGCTGTTTGTCGAGTGGCTGGTCTGCCAACCAACAGATTTCAGCGTTCAGGCTCCGTGCCACAGCGACTGAGTCTTCGCTACGGACTAGCATATCGCCACGGGAGACGTCGACGTCATCCTCAAGCAGAACAGTGATCGATTGCTCAGCGAATGCGCGGGGGATGGATTGATCGCCAAGTTGCAGTCGCTTGATGCGACTGCTTTGCCCTGAGGGCTGGACGGTTACCGTATCGCCTACTGCAATGCTGCCGGACTCCACGCGTCCCATAAAGCCGCGGAAATCGTGCAATTCGGGGTTGTCTGCTTGCTGTGGCCGCATTACGTATTGCACGGGGAAGCGGAAGGGTTCGTCGATTTCGCTATGTGCTGTGGGTGCGGTTTCCAGAATATCCAGCATGGTTGGGCCTTTGTACCACTGCAGGTGCTCGCCGCGATCCACCACCATGTCGCCATTCAAGGCGGAAAGCGGGACGAAGCGCACATCACTGATGCCGTATTGCGCCGCAAATGCCAGGTAATCCGTCCGAATACGATCAAAGACTGACTGGTCGTAGTCAACCAAATCCATCTTGTTAACCGCCACGACGAGATGAGGAATCGCCATCAGGTGGGCGATGTAGGAGTGGCGACGGGTTTGTGCGACGACACCTTTGCGCGCATCGACCAAAATAATGGCGAGGTTGGCGGTCGACGCGGCCGTCACCATATTGCGCGTGTA
>CAZFSH010000299.1:0-3332 GCA_964521935.1 uncultured Propionivibrio sp. | reverse complement strand
GTACGTTGCCGGGCCAGTCGAAATGGCTCAGCCGGGCCAGCACCTCCGGCGCCACGGTCTTACAGTCGACCTGCAGTTCCTTGGCCGCACGGGACAGAAAGTGCAGCACCAGACCGGGTATATCCTCGCGCCGCTCGCGCAGCGGTGGCACGCGCACCCGCACGACATTGAGCCGGTGCAGCAGATCCTCGCGGAACTTGCCGGCCTGGACCTGTGTTTCAAGGTTCTGGTGGGTGGCGGCGATCACGCGCACGTCCACCTGCAGGGGGGCGTGCGCGCCGACCCGGTAGAACTCGCCTTCCTGCAACACCCGCAGCAGGCGGGTTTGCAGTTCGGCCGGCATGTCGCCGATTTCGTCGAGAAAGAGCGTGCCGCCATCGGCCTGCTCGAAGCGACCGCGGCGCTGGGCGGCGGCACCGGTGAAGGCACCTTTTTCGTGACCAAACAGCTCGGACTCCAGCAAGTCGCGCGGAATGGCCGCCGTGTTGATGGCGATGAAGGGGGCATCCTTGCGCGGGCTGTGCCGGTGCAGGGCGCGCGCGACCAGCTCTTTGCCGGTGCCCGACTCGCCGTTAATCAGTACGGTGGCATGCGAGGTAGAGAGGCGGCCAATGGCGCGAAAGACTTCCTGCAGGGCGACCCCCTGGCCAAGAATTTCGGGGACGGCAGCGACTTCCTCGCTTGCACCAGCTTGGTGCTTGCTCTGTTGTAGTGCGCGTTGCACTAATTCAATCGCCTGATCCACATCAAAAGGTTTCGGCAAATATTCAAACGCGCCGCCCTGAAAGGCGGCCACGGCCGAGTCCAGATCCGAATAGGCGGTCATGATGATGACCGGCAGGTTGGGCAGCGTCTCTTTCACGCGCTTGAGCAGCTCCAGACCGCTTTGGCCGGGCATGCGGATGTCGGAGAGCAGCACACTGGGCGCTTGGCCACGACCAAGGGCGCTGATCGCGTCGTCGGCGCTGCCGAAACTGCGGCTGCTGATGTTTTCACGGGCGAGGGCTTTTTCGAGCACCCAGCGGATAGATTGGTCGTCATCGATGACCCAGACGGAGGCGCTCATTGCGTATCTTTCGTTGGTTCGCTAGTAGACAAAGTGGTCACAGGGAGGATCAGGCTGAAGCATGTACGGCCGGGGCGCGAGGTGGCTTCGATGGTGCCACCATGTTGCTGAACAAAGCTTTGGGCGAGAGTAAGCCCTAACCCGCTACCTTGCTCGCGGCCCGAGACCAGTGGGTAAAAAATACGGTTGCGGATGGCGTCGGGAATCCCGGGGCCGTTATCGATGATCTGCAATTCGATGGCCAGCTGGTAGTGACGCTTGGCCAGCGTGACCTGCCGCGCCGGGCGTGTACGAAAAATGATTTCACCGGCCGGGGCACCCGGCGCCTGCCCCATGATGGCTTGGGCGGCATTGCGCGCAATATTCAGGATGGCTTGAATCAGTTGTTCACGGTCGCCGGTAATTTCTGGCAGCGATGTGTCGTAGTCACGCTTGACGCGCACATCAGCAAACTCGGCGTGGATCAGGCTGCGTACGCGCTCAAGGATTTCATGGATGCTGACCTGTGCCGGCTGCATCATGCGATGCGAGGATAAGAGCCGCTTCATCAGGTCTTGCAGACGGTCGGTTTCTTTGATGATGACCTGTGTGTATTCCTTCAGCGCGGGCGCGTTGTCCAGCGATGACAACTCGCGTTCGAGCAGTTGCGCCGAGCCGCGGATACCGCCGAGTGGGTTTTTGATTTCATGCGCCAGGTTGCGCACCAGTTCGCGATTGACCTGTTGCTGTTGCGCCAGCTGTTCTTCGCGCGCCGCCTTGAGTTGCTGGTCAATTGGGCGAATCTCGAACAACAGCCTTGCTTCGCCGGCCGATTCTTTATGCACCGGGCTGACGGTGCAGTCAATGTGGTGGGTTTCGCCATCCGAGCCGGTAATGGCGAGATTGTGTGTGCTGTAGCTCCAATTATTCTTCAGTGCCGCATCGATCGCCGGCTCCAGCTCGGGCAGTTGGCCCAGCAGCCGGGCAAGCGGTAAGCCGATGAGCTGGCGGCGACTGATAGCGAAAAGGTTTTCGGCAGCCGGATTGACGTAACGTATGCAGCGACCAGCGTCGGCAAGGATAACCGCAGCCGATAGCAAATCCAGGCCACGAAAATCCGGGCCGCGAAAATCGTGCAGGGAGGCGTCAGCGTCGTTCATTGCATTCTCCAACGCAAGAAGCGCACCAGTGCACACAGTTAGCCTGGCAGCGCCATCAGGCTTAACGCAGTTTGGCGATTTCCTTGTTCAGCGCCTCAATATTGCGCTCATGCAGGGCAACCGTATCTTTCAGGGCTTGCGCGGATGAGGGGGCGGTTTTCACGGCCTCGGCCAAGTGTTTTCGCGCGTTTTCCAATAGATTGCGTTCGTTAATTAGCTCGTTGTCGAGAATACTGCGCCGGTCCGTGTCACGGGCTTTCTGTTCGTTTTGCGCGACTTTGGGAAAGTCGGCCGGGCTAGGGTTTTTGGCGCTGCCGCCCACTTTTGGGTCAGCACTTCCGCCTGACTTTGCATTGGTGCCCTGTTTTGGTGCGGGTGGCGTGATGACCGACATCACCTCACACTTGCCGCGCGGCGTTTTCTGGTTGGTGAACAGGGTTACGCCCGAGGTATCGGTACAGCGGTAGAGCGTGCTGGCCTGTGCGCTGGCGTTGGCGCTAAACAAGCCGCCCAGCAATACCAAGGCAGCAGAAAATCCGGGGAAACGTGTCATGGCGGCTAGTGTAGCAAATGCCCTTGCCGAAACATGGCGAGAAAATTGAACCCTAAAAAACAGCAGGGCGATCCAGTTGCCCGGATCGCCCTGCTAAGTGCTGACTCAGTCGCCGCGACGTTGCTGCTAATTTGCCGCGAAGTTACCGCGAATGTACCGTATTGCAGCGACTGACTTTTGCTTAGATCGAGTAATACATCTCGAATTCGATCGGGTGCGTCGTCATGCGGAAACGCTGCACTTCTTCCATCTTCAGTTCGATGTAGGCGTCGATCATTTCCTTGCTGAACACGCCGCCACGGGTCAGGAACTCGTGGTCGTTTTTCAGTGCTTCGAGCGCCATTTCGAGGCTGTGGCAGACGGTCGGGATCTTTGCATCCTCTTCCGGGGGCAGGTCGTACAGGTTCTTGTCAGCGGGATCGCCAGGGTGAATCTTGTTCTGCACGCCATCCAGACCCGCCATCATCAGTGCCGCAAAGCACAAGTAGGGGTTAGCGCCCGGATCGGGGAAGCGGGTTTCGATACGGCGGGCCTTGTCCGACTGAACGTAAGGGATACGGATCGAGGCCGATCT